>DASSAV010000198.1:0-5726 GCA_035699265.1 Rhodothermales bacterium | reverse complement strand
ATACCAGATCTCTAAAACTCTTATGCAAACCTGCCCATTTGTTGACATGTCATGCTGAGCGGAGCGAAGCATCTCTCTTCGTGCAAACCTGAATCAGGAGAGATTCTTCGCATTCGCTCAGAATGACAAGCGAGAGACGATGCACTGTGATTTCCGAGAACTGGTATAAGATTCACATGGAAAAAGCCAACTTCGAGAACCTGCGCGTATACCAGATGGCGGAAAGGCTCTCTGATCTCATCTGGATCATTGTACGAGGATGGGACCACTTCGCCCGGGATACCATCGGAAAGCAGATCGTCTGTTCCGCCGACAGCATTTCCGCAAACCTCGCAGAGGGAACCGGCCGTGGGACGGCCAAAGACATCCGCCATTTTGCCCGTGTTGCAAGAGGCTCGCTCTATGAGACCAAGAACTGGCTGCGCCGTGCCTACCGCCGAAAACTGCTCACTCAGGAGCAACTCGAAGAGATCACACAGGTGGTTCAGGCCCTCGCCCCAATGCTAAACGCCTATCTCGCCTCCCTCTCCCGACGAGAAACCCGTGCCGCCCAGGCAAAGCAATAAGGCCCAAGTACAAAGAACCAAGCACAAAGTACGAAGCCCTACTTCCGTCCCTTCTTCGCAGCCGGCGCCTTCTTTGCCCCCCCGCGCTTCGCCTTCTCCTTCCCTTTCGCCGCTCCCCGCTCGGCGAGCAGTTTCACAGCCTCCTCCATGGTCACGGTCTCAGGCTCCTGACCTTTCGGGAGGGAGGCGTTGGTCTTCTGGTGCTTGACGTAAGGACCGTACCGCCCCTCGAAAATCTCCACCGATTCCCCCGTCTCCGGATGCTGACCCAGCGAGCGAATGGGCTTGTTCTTGTTCTCCTTCTTTGCCAGCAGTTCCAGCGCCCTGTTCAGACCCACCTTCAGCACGTCGTCCTGCGCCGTAAGCGACGCAAACGTGCTCCCGTGCTGCACGTATGGGCCGAAACGCCCGATGTTGGCCTTGATGGACTGGCCCGTTTCGGGATGCGTCCCCACCTCGCGCGGCAGTGTCAACAAATCCAGCGCTGTCTGCAAATTGACCGCTTGCGGCTCCATTCCCTTCGGCAGCGACATGCGCTTGGGCTTGCCCCCCTGTTCGTCGTCGCCTAATTGGACGTACGGGCCGTATGGGCCTTTCTTCAGGAATACCGGCTGTTCGAGATCCGGGTGGACGCCCAGCAGGCGGTCCTCGGTATTGCCCTCGCGCAGGAAATGCTCCAGGTCGCCCTCAGTGATGTCCGCCGGTGCGATGCCGTCGGGTAGCGATGCCGTCTTCGTCTCTCCGTCGATCTCACCCTCCACGTAGGGACCGTACTTGCCGACCCGCACGACGTACCCGTTCCACTTCGGCCCCTCGACCGTCGATACCGTCCGCGCATCCACCACGTCGAGCGCCTTCTCGACCCGGTTTTCGATCCCGTTCTGCCCGTTGTAGAACGATTTCAGGTACGGCGTCGACTTCCGCTCTCCGGCGGCGATGTCGTCCAGCACCTGTTCGATCTCGGCCGTAAAACCCACGTCCACCAACTGCTCGAACTGCTGCTCCAGCAGGTTGTTGGTGGCGAAGGCGGTGAACGTCGGCACGAGCTGCGTCCCGTGCTTGACCACGTAACCCCGGCGCATGATCGTGTCGATGATGGAGGCATACGTGCTCGGCCGCCCGATGCCTTCGCTCTCCAGGGTCTTGACGAGCGTGGCTTCCGTGTAGCGGGCGGGCGGCTTCGTCTCGTGGCCGTGCGGCTCCACCTCCTTGCAGCCGAGCCGGTCCCCCTGTGCGAGCGCCGGAAGCGGCTGGTCGCGGTCTTCCAGCGCCGCCTCGGGGTCGTCGCTACCCTCCACGTAGGCCCGGAAGAAGCCGGGGAAGATGATCGTCCGGCCCGAAGCCCGGAAAGTCGAGGCGTCCTGCCCCGCTCCCGCGTCGATGGTGGCCGTCACGAACCTGAGCCGCGCGTCGGCCATCTGGGTGGCCACCGTGCGCTTCCAGATCAGGTCGTACAGTGCCCCCTCCACTCCGTCCAGCCCGAGTTCGTCCCGCGTCCGCATCTCCTTGCCCGCCGGTCGGATCGCCTCGTGCGCCTCCTGCGCATTCGCCACCTTGCTCTTGAACCGCCTGGGCTGCGGGCTGAGGTAATCCTTCCCATACCGCTCCACGACCGACCGCCTGCTGGCTTCCACGGCCTCCTGCGAGAGGTTGACGGAGTCCGTACGCATATAGGTGATGTACCCCTGCTCGTACAGCTTCTGGGCCACCTGCATCGTCTGCCGCGCCGAAAGGCTCAGCTTGCGGCTCGCCTCCTGTTGAAGAGTCGACGTAATGAACGGCGGGTACGGCGACCGGGTCTGAATCTTCTCTTCGACGTTCGAGACGCGCCACGGCTCTGCAGGCAGGCGCTCCGCCAATCCCCGCGCCTCCTCCTCGCCCAGCAGCAGTACGTCCCGTCCCGCCGTCAGCCCCTTTTTGAGCTTGCCCGTCTCGTCATCAAAGTCGCGTCCCGTGGCGAGACGGATGCCCCGCAGATGTGTCATCGTCGCCTCGAAGCGGCTCCCCTCCTTCTCCAGCAGCGCCTTCAAGTCCCAGTACGAGGCAGGCACGAACGCCATGCGCTCCTTTTCCCGGAGCACCAGCAGCCGCACCGCCACACTCTGCACCCGCCCGGCCGACAGCCGGGGGGCGATCTTACGCCACAGCAGCGGCGAGATCGTGTAGCCGACCAGCCGGTCGAGGATCCGCCGCGTCTCCTGCGCATCCACCAGGTTCTCGTCGATCTGCCGCGTCTGGTTCAGCGCGGCCAGGATCGCCTCCCGCGTGATCTCGTGGAAAACCATCCGGTGGATCGGCACCTTCGGGTTCAGCACCTGCACCAGGTGCCACCCGATGCTCTCCCCCTCTCGGTCTTCGTCCGTCGCGATGTATAGCTCGTCCGCGTCCTTAAGGGCCGACTTGAGCTCGCTCACGACTTTCTTCTTGCCGGACGGGACGATGTACAGCGGCTCGAACGAGTCGTCTACCTTCACGCCCAGGCGCGCCCATGGCATGTTCTTGAACTGCGCCGGGATCTCGGCGGCAGACGACGGCAGATCCCGCACGTGGCCCATGCTGGCCTCCACGCGGTACTCCTTCGGCAAATACTGACGAATCGTGCGCGCCTTCGTCGGCGACTCCACGACGACGAGTCGTTTCATGCAATAACGGATCTTCTGGTTCGGGTACTACAGGCGGGGCTAAGTATACGACCTCTCCGTGCAAAGCGTATGTCACAGACCCCCACCGGGCGTTTCAGACGCTCCCCGGCACAGCAGCGTTCCGGGGGAGGTGATTGTGACAGGATAGACCTTTTCATATAATGAGATAAACGCATCTTTATGAGAGGTGGGCCGGACCTGAACGCTTCGCACGACGAGCAAATGCGATAGGATGCACGTCATTCCCCAGAACCAATCCCGCCTGCTCGTGTTTGATCGGCATTCCTTCCCAGATACGATTATGACCGAAACGATCACGAAGGCCGATATCCTCAAGGCTGTTGCCGAGTTACCCGACAATGCCACGCTGGAAGATGCCATCGAACGCCTGGCCTTTTTACACCGCATTGAAGTGGGCCTTCAGCAAGCCCGCCTAGGCCAGGGTATGACGCAGACGGAAGCCAAAATGTGGTTCAGAAATCGAGTCCATAATACAGGCACTCGCCGCAAATAGCCCCGAACGAAACCTCAAGCGTTCACTGAGGTCATACCTTGTGCTACATTCTGGCACATACCGAAACCATATGCGTGAATCCATATCCATAAGCCTGCCAGAAGAAATCAAGGCCGAGCTCGACCGGTTCAGTGAAGCCCAGGGAATCTCGCGGAGCGATGCCGTACGTGCTGCCCTTCAGGAATATCTGTTTGTTCGGAAGTTCCGCTCTCTCCGAGCACAGATGGCACCCTATGCAGAAGCACAGGGTGTATTTACCGACGATGATGTCTTTCGGCTTGTCTCGTGAAGCTCGTCCTCGACACCAACGTCCTGATCGCCGCTTTCGCCTCGCGTGGGTACTGCTTTGAGCTTCTCGAACACACCGCCCGGCAGCATGACCTGTTCACGTCAGCGTTCATCCTGAACGAGTTCCGCGCAAAGCTCACAGGGAAGTTTCGTATCCCGGCAGCCACGGTCGAATCCAGCATCGAACTCCAGTGCTCCCGAATGCGCGTGGTAGAACCGCGCGCACTCACAGCCCCGGTCTGCCGCGACCCTGATGATGACCAGATTTTGGCAACAGCCCTCGCGGCGCACGCCGATGCGCTGATAACGGGAGATTCCGATCTGCTGGATCTTATTGAGTTTGAAGGAATCCCGATCCGGTCCCCCGCCGATTTTTGGGTACTTGAAGCCAAATTCAAGCCTCCCTCTTGAGGCGCTCCATGCTCCCCTCGTCCTCCCTTCCCCATCCCCCCCTCGTCTCCTCCTCTCGTCCATTCTTACACGCTCTCCCACTTTCGCATTTCACCCGGCGGTTGCGTATCTAATCGGAAGTCACACACCCGATTCTCCACACCGCCATGCAAAAGCCCTCCCACCGGCTGCACACAGCCCTGCTCGGCCTCGCCCTCCTGCTGCCCTTCACCCCCGCCTCCGCCCAGCAACTCCCCCTCGTCCTGTTCGAAGCCCAGTCCGACGTAGGCGCCGTCAAACACCCCGGCTCCGCCGCATACGACGAAGCCACCCAGTCCTACACCATCACCAGTTCCGGCGGCGGCCAGCTTCACCTCGTCTGGCACCAGATGAGCGGCGACTTCATCCTCCGCACCAACGCCGCATTCACCGACGGCGAGGGCGATCCTCACCGCAAGCTCGGCTGGACCATCCGCACCAGCCTCGATTCGAGTTCAGCCTACGTCGACGCCGCCGTCCACGGCAATGGCCTCACGTCCCTCCAGTTTCGCCGCACGCCCGGCGGCGCCGCCGAAGAGCAGCAGGCCACCGTAACTGGCGCCGATGTCATCCAGTTGGCGCGCTCCGGCAACACCTACACCATGTCCGTCGCCCGAAACGGCGACACGTTCGAGAGCCGGCAGGTCTCCGACATCGACCTCGGGGATACCGTCTACGTCGGCCTTTTCGTCAGTGCCCATGACCCCGACGCCATCGAAACGGCCCACTTTCACAACGTGCGGATCGTCATCCCGCCCTGGGAAGGCTTCACGCCCTATCGCGACTACCTCGGCAGCAACCTCGAACTGCTTGACGTAGCCACCGGCGACCGCGAGATCATCTTCCGCCACCCCGCCTCCATCCAGGCCCCCAACTGGACACCCGACGGCAAATCCCTCATCTACAACGGCGACGGCCTGCTCTACCGGTTCGACCTCGACAGCGGCATCCCCTCTCAGATCTTCTCCGGCCGCGCCCGCCGCATCAACAACGACCACGTGCTCACGTCCGACGGCACCATGCTCGGCATCAGCAACAGCGACCCGGACCGCGGCAACGTCTCGCTCGTCTACACGATGCCTGTTGATGGCGGCATCCCGAAGCTCATCGTGCCCACCGGCCCCTCCTACCTGCACGGCTGGTCGCCCGACAATAAATACCTCGCCTTCGTCGGTCGGCGTAACGGCGACTTCGACATCTACCGCGTCCCAGCAGCAGGCGGCCCGGAAGAGAGGCTCACCACCACGCCCGGACTGGACGATGGTCCCGAATACAGCCCCGACGGCG
>DASSAV010000197.1:0-4341 GCA_035699265.1 Rhodothermales bacterium | reverse complement strand
TAGGAGCCGGCTTCGCGCCGGAAGCAGGGCGTGTAGGCGCAGAATTTGACCGGGAGGCTCTTTTCTTCGAGGATCTCGTCGCGGAAGTAGTTGGTCACGGGCACTTCGGCGGTGGGGACCAGGTAGAGACCGTCTCGCTTCGCCTCATACATGAGATCCTCTTTGTCGGGGATCTGCCCGGTGCCGCGGGCGCTGTCCTCGTTCACGACGATGGGCGGCTCCATCTCGGTGTAGCCGCCCTGCTGTGTGGCGAGATCCAGGAAGAAGTTGATGAGGGCACGTTGCAGCCGGGCGCCCTTGCCGACATAGAAGGGGAAGCCCGCGCCCGTCACTTTGGCGCCGCGCTCGAAGTCGATGAGGCCGTGCCGGGCGGCCAACTCCCAGTGGGGCAGCGGTGTGAAGCCGAAGGCCGGCTTCGCGCCTTCCTCGTGGACGACGGCGTTGTCTTCGGGCGTCTTGCCGACGGGGACGCTGGGGTGGGGGATGTTGGGCACTTCGAGGAGCAACCGGCCCTGGTCCGCTTCCAGCAGTTTCGCCCGTTCATCCAGCTTGCGGACGATTTCTTTCAGCTCTCCCGTCCGCCTCTTTCGGGCTTCCGCTTCGACCTTGCGCCCCTCGCGCATGAGGGCGCCTATCTCTTTCGCGATGGCGTTGGACTCCGCCTGGGCTTCCTGGAGGGTCGTCAGTGTCTCGCGACGTTCCACATCCAGCGCGAGGATGTGGTCGACGACGGCCCCATCACCGATGCCCTTGTCGCGCATGGCTGCCTTTACGCGCTCCGGTTGTTCACGAATGGTGTTGATATCGAGCATCTATCGAGTGTTCGGGTATTGCCGTGTTAACTTGTTCAAGTGAATATGGGCCGTTCTACGGCGCGATGGGATCTATGCATCCACGAGGGGCCGCGAGTGCGAGGGCCGGGGTAGGCGGCTGACTATGGAAGGCAGGCCGGTGCTCAAGAGGCGGTGACGGGCAGGCCGAGGCGGTGGCCGAGGAGCCGGAGGCCCTGGTGCAGTGTGTGCGGCTTGTAGCCCATCTCCGTTTCAGCTTTTAGGATGATGAATCCCGTTCGGGGAGGCCGGGGAGCTTTCTGGGAGAGTTGCGCGCTGCCGGTGGGCTGGATCAGCGAAGCGTCCAGGTCGAAGACCTCTGCAATGGTGCGGGCGAAGTCGTAGACGGTCAGGAACTCGCGTCCCGAGAGGTGATAGATGCCGGTCTTTTCATACCGAATCATCTTCTCAATGCCGGCCGCCAGGTCAGACGCATAGGTTGGGGTGCGCCACTGGTCGTCTACGACCCGGATCGTGCGCCCGTTCAGGAGGTTGTCGATGACCCAGAGCGCGATGTTGGAGCGGCCGAGGTCATGGCCGGTGCCATAGACGAGCACCGTGCGGGCGATGCCCCAGTTGCCGAGGCGGGCGCCCCGCAGGGCGTTCTCGGCAGCCATCTTGGAGCGTCCGTAAAAGTTGACGGGGTTGGGCCGCGCGTCCTCGCTGTACGGCCCGTCGGCCCCATCGAACACGAAGTCAGTGGATACCTGGATGAGGCGGGCACCGGTCACGTCGCACTGTTTGGCGAGGTATTCGACGGCCGTGGTATTGACGGCCCAACAATCCTCGCGCTCCCGCTCGCACAGGTCGACCTGGGTGCAGGCCGCGCAGTTGACGACGACCCCGGGGGAGAAGTCCTGGAAGATGCGGCGAACGTCCTGGGGGGCTGTGACGTCGAGTGGAACGTACCCACACGAGGCGTCCTCAAAGCGGGGCGCCGGACCGCGCCCGGTCGCCAACACGTCGTACTCGGGGAAGCGGCTCATCAGTGCGACGAGCTCCTGTCCGAGTAATCCATTGGCTCCAGTAATGAGGACGCGGTGGTACAGCATGGTTCAGCCTACATCTGCAAGATCGACAGCCTCCTTACCCGGAAAATAGCACAAGGTTCGGTAACATGCGGCACGATCCTATGCTGTGGGGGTCAGAACCAGAAGCGGACGCCGATGCCACCGCCGAGGTCGCCGTTGGTATCGGGCACGAGCGCCAGCCTGGGCGTGAGGCGGCCGAAGATGTCGAAACGGTCGATCTCATAGGCAAGCCCGAAGTCGCCGCTGATGCCCGCATAGAACCTGCTGTCGCGGTTCTCAAAGTCTACGATGCCCACGAAGATACCGGGGCCGTAGAAGAACTTCAGCGGGATGTCGGAGAGCGGCCGTTCGAACTCACCGTGGAGGTTCACGAAGAGGCGGTCGTAGTCATCGTTCCCGAGATCCCAGGCGAGCAGGAGATCCCACGCGCGGAAGTTGAGAGAGCCGCCGGCGTTGCTGCGATAGTATTTGATCGAGAGCCCGCTGGGGTCGCCGAGCTGTCCGCCGATGCCGAGGTTGTAGCCCATCGGCTGGGCCTGGATTTCCTGGGTCGTGCCCTGGAGTGCGAAGAACAACGTGAGCACGGCGGTGATGCTGAGTACCTGCTTCATGGTCGTGGTGCTATCCTCTCAAGTGGGTGATCGGGTGCATAGTTGGTTCGAGGGGTGGGGCTATACGGGCGTGAATGGGGCTGGTTGCAGGCCCGACGCCATCTGCAGGTCCGGCCCTGTTTCTGCACGGGGCATGGACTAGACCTTCCCGCGCAGGGTGGCCCGCACGTCTTCGCGGATACCGGCAGCCTCGTGAAGCTGGAGGCGCCCCGACAGGACCAGCCGCAGCTCGCGCCGCCGGGCCGCGTCGTCGTAGCGCTCCTGTTCTTCATCCGTTTCGGGGTGAATGGAAGGGGCGGCGACGGGCTTTCCGGTTTCGTCGAGGGCGACCATCGTGTAGTAGGCGCGGTTGCATTTTCTTCGGGTTTGCGCCCGTGGGTTTTCAGCCCACACGTTCAGTTCCACTTCCATCGAGGTGGTGAAGGCGCGGTTGACCTGTGCTACGATGTGGACGATCTCGCCCTGCTGGATGGGGGCGTGGAACTCGACGGTATCGACGGAGGCGGTTACGCAGATCTGGTTGGCGTGGCGCTGTGCGGCAATGGCGGCGCACACGTCCATGTAGTAGAGTAGCCGGCCGCCCATGAGGTTGCCCAGTCCGTTCGTGTCGTTCGGGAGGACGATCTCGTTCATCTCGCAACGCGACTGGGTGACGGTTTTCTTTTCCTTCCTCATATCATCAAGGCCGGCATGGTCATCGGGTCCGGGTGGCTGGTGCTATGGTCTGTAACGGAGGATACCGGTGGGCCGCCGCAAATCTATAACCATCTATCGCGGCTTGCTGCATGCTGCGCCAGTTTTCACGAAATCGTTGGTACGTGGTCAGTGGTCAGTTGTTGGTTGTTGGTTGTTGGTTGTTGGTTGGGGTCGTAACGGCCACGCTCTAGACAATTCATGACGCATCATTGCACACTTTGCACACTTTGGATCGGTTGTTCGTGGTCAGTTGTCAGTTGTTTGTCGGAGTGTTTCGTGATTCGGGGGTGTTCTTTCCTGGGGGATGTTCTTTCTTGCTCGCCCAAGAAAGGACCAAAGAAGGGCAGCTGAAGGAGAGAGAGGGAGAGAGGGAGAGAGGGGGAAAGAACGAGGGGAATCGGAACGCGCACATCGGACCGAGCGGCGCGCGAAGGGTAATGCCAGACCCCGTACAGGTTGATGGTGCGCCACTCGCTCAACGCGCGGAGATTCCCCTGGCGCGCCGGCCACGATTCGGTAGAGCGGAATATCCATTCTTTCCAGGATTGTGGGTTGTAGCCCGCCGGCTGCCTGTGTATAGAAGGGCAGCTCGCTCCGGCCTTGCAGAGCGTCTCCCGAGTTTGCATGAGCGTTTTGCAGAATGGGTACTGGTTGCACACTTTGCACGTTTCATGTCGGTTGTCGGTGGTCCGTTGTGGGTTGCAGGCAAGGGTAGAGGCAGTCTCGTTCTAGAACGTGTATCGCGCATCATTGCACACATTGCACACTTTTGGCCTGTTATTCGGGCGTGCAGGGGTGCCAATTGTAACGGATCTTACAGCCTGAGCTGGGTTCGTTCTTCGCTCCTGGTTCTTTGTGCCTGGTGGCCGCTGCCGGGAGTAGGATGCGAATTGTAACGGATCTTACGGTTTCCGCATTATTCTAGAGCGTTCAAGACGCATCATTGCACACTTTGCACACAGAACGCGTGTTTTTCGGGGGTGCAAGGGGTATGGGGCTCAGGTGTAAGGCACAGCCATTCACCGGGTGACTTGCTGCCCTACGATGTATCAGCCCGGCCACTCGCCTGCTGGATCTGGGGAGTCACCCGGTGAGTCTGGGGGTCTTTCGTGGCCGGGGTACAGGGCACACGTTTTCCGATTTTCTCCGGCCGTGTAGTGGTGCCCCCACTCC
>DASSAV010000196.1:0-6839 GCA_035699265.1 Rhodothermales bacterium | reverse complement strand
GCCGACGTTCTGCTTGATGTAGCCGCTCATCGGGCATGCGGGCGTAGTCATCGTCAGAAGGACCGTGATTTCGCCGTCATCGATCCGCAGATCGTAGATCAGGCCCAGATCCACGATGTTGAGCCCGACCTCCGGATCGATAACGGGACGAAGATGGTGCGCTACCTGCCTGCGGGTCGGCCCCGTGCCGGCCGTGTGGCGGGCTGCTTCAGTTCGCGTGTCTGGTGACGAGGACACGCCAGTTTTCGGGTCCTCGCTCGATATAGTCGAAGCTGAATGATTCATCGCCGTACTCTGCTTTTAGCGTGTAGTACATGCACTGGGGGTCGTGGTCGACGATCAGGTCGAGGACCTCGCCATCCCCGAGCCTGCCCCAGGCGCCCATGATGGCCTCGAAGCGGTGCTTCGGCTCGACCGGACGCACGTCCAGCACTTCGGCCGATGCCTGTGTCGTTGTCCTCATAATGCTTCCATTTGTTTGCGTGCTTCGGTCCCTTTGCGTGCCTCGGCGCGTGCCTGCTTCTCGGCTGCCGTCCCGCAACCCCAGCCGCGTGTCTCGAAGAGCCAGCGCCGCCACATCTCGGGGTCGGCGCCGGGCGAGGGCGCGAGGGCGATGGTGCCGTCATATCCCGCCAGTGCCAGCCGGCCCATCAGTATTCCTGTAACGGGAGAGGCGGTGAGGTCGGCTTCCGGGCCGCTGCCGGGCAGCCTGACGTGGGCGAGCGCCGTCCCGCTGGCCGACAGCACGGCCTGAATTTCATTCGCATCCAGTACGGGCTCCACCTGCCAGCAGGTGAATGCCCGGTGCCGTTTGGCCCACGTAGCGGCCCGCTGTGCTTCCGCCGGATCGTTACCGTGCTGAAGCGCTACCTTCACGCCCGTAGGCAGGTCGACTACCGGCTCTTGTAGGACCAGGCCCGCCCCCAACGAGTAGGCGGCGCCGGCCCAGATCAAGCGCGTAACTAGGGAAACGTCTTTGGGCAGCAGGAACCACGTTACAGGCGCGTAATCGCCCGGCTGTGTGATCGCAGACAGCGTCTCGTCCACGCCGTGCCGGTGCCCGGCTCCGATGCGCAACTCCAGTCCGTCCAGAGCGCGCCGCCGGGCGGCCTGCGACAGTTCGGGCAGGCCCCCGGCAGGGTACGCGTCGCTGCTCAGGCACAGCCTCATGCCTTCACCTTTGAGATCTTGACGCGCCACAGCTCCGGACCCTGCTCCAGGTAATCCCAGCCCGTCTGCCCGGCCCGCTCGAAGTTGAACTGGTGCCGAAGCGGCACCGGATCGTGGTCGTTGACCAGCACGAAGTGGTCGCCCGTTTCCAGTGCGTCGAATGCGGCGAAAATCGCCGGGTGCTTCTGCCGCGGTGGAATCACGCGGACGTCTAAGACTTTCTCTGCCATGTCGCCAGAATGTGATGTGATTGGTACAGGTAGATGCATCCGCATCCATAATTCGGACTATAATGTATTAAATAGGGCCGAGCCTTGCAACTTATAAGAGGGGAAAACCTTTTTTATTGACCACGTCTTCTCAAAGCTGTATTTTGGCGCAAGCCTGACTTCCTCCACGGTCGATAGATGCCGCGAGCCGCCCTCCTTTCCTCCGAAACGAAGCAGAAACTTCTCCTGCTAGTGAAGCGCAGGGGCTGTATTTCGCTGGACGACGCCGAAGCTGCCACCGGCCTCACCCGGACGACCCTGCGGGAGCACTTCGGCCATTTCGAGCGCGACGGGCTGGTACGGCGCTACACGAAAAAGCAGGGCCGGGGCCGCCCGAGCCTCCGCTACGAACTGACGGAGCAGGGGCAGGCGCTATTCCCTTCCCACGACGGCGTGCTCCTCCGCAGGCTGCTGGGGTTCATCGAAGCGGAAGGGAAGCCGGAGTTGGTCGAGCGCTTCTTCGAGACCTTCTGGGAGGCGCGCCTCGATGATGCCCGTCGCCGCCTCCGCACCGTAGACCGGCACGATCGGGCAGGGCAGATCAGAATCGTAGAAGAACTGCTTCGCGAGCAGGGCTTCATGCCGGAGGTGGATGTCACTGACGACGGGTTCGCCGTTCGTGAGTGCAACTGTCCCTTTCCCGAGGCAGTCAAGCAGACGAGGCTGCCGTGCCGGTTGGAAGCGAAATTTTTCGAACAGTTGTTCGATGCGCCGTCCACGCGCGTCACGTACATTCCGGAGGGCAGCCCTGCCTGCACATACGAGTTCTGCTCGCACGATAGGGCCGCGTGATCTCGTCCGCAGGCACCTGATCAGGCAGGGTCGTTACGCAAGGTTTACGCGCGCATCGACGGATAGCCCCTATTATAGCTCCTGTGGAACAGGCAGGAAGAGGTGGACCCGCCCGGGTACATCCTCGGCGTCTCCCGGTCCCTCATCCGCGTCATCGCTCCTTTCACCCCGAGCATGAACACCAGACCGCAAACACAGCGCGCCGTTCTCAAGGCAACGGGGTGGGGTCTCTTGCTGACCCTGGTCCTGGGCATCCTGATCCTCGTCGGCTCCCGCAACCTGGAGCACTTCGACGCGGCACTGGTCGCCTACACGTCCGCCGTGCTCTTCGCCACCTTCGGCCTGACGTACCGCTATGCCATGTGGCTCCAGCGCCCGCCGACGGCGGTGTACTGGCGCCGGGGCTGGCAAGCCTTCTTTAAGCGCGGCTTCCGGGTGCGGAACGCGCGAACCTGGTTCCAGCGCGTCGGCTCCGAGGTGCTGACGAACCAGTTCATCTTCCGGCGCAGCCGTCTTCGCGGGCTGACCCACATGCTCATCATGTGGGGATGCATCATCGCCGTCCTCATCACCTTTCCCCTCGTTTTCGGCTGGCTCTACTTCAGGCCCGTCCCTGGGAATATCGACTGGTACCGTGTCGTCATCTTCGGCTGGCCGACGTTCTCGTTCCCCGTCGATTCCGCCCTGGCCTTCTTCATGTTCCATGGGCTCGTATGGGCCTCCTTCCTGGTCATCGCGGGCGTGATGCTCGCCATGCGCCGCCGCATGCGTGAGGAAGGCGCCGCCGCCGTGCAGCGCCTGGCCGAAGACTTCATGCCGCTCATCCTTCTTTTCGCCGTGAGCCTGACGGGCCTCATGCTGACGGCCAGTTACACCTGGATGAAGGGGTACGCCTATACTTTCATTGCCATCCTCCACGCCATCACCGTCATCGGCACGTTCCTGTGGCTGCCCTTCGGGAAGTTTTTCCACATCTTCCAGCGCCCGGCCCAGCTCGGCGTCGGGTTCTACAAGGACGTGGGCGGTGCTGAAGAACTGGCGCACTGCCGCCGTTGCGGGCATCCCTTCACGTCGCGCATGCACCTTGAGGACTTGATCGAGGTCGAGCGCGAACTGGGCTACCGTTACGAGATCCCCGGCAGCGAGACGGAGCACTACCAGTGGATCTGCCCGGCCTGTCGCCGTGCCTCGTTCGCTATGGCGCAGGGCCTCCTCTGGCGCGGCAACCGGGGCGGCGAGCCCCTGGCCCTGGACGGACAGCCGATCCCCATGCCCGTTTACGCCAACCCCGGCACAGGCGAAGGCCCCCTCGGCTCCGAAGACGCCGAAAATTTCCACCCGTGAACCGGCAGGAATCTACGAACCGATGAGACTACGAGACTACGTTAGAGGAGTCTACGGGTCGATGAGTCTAGGAGCCTACGATAACACCCCTCATACTCTCTTAGATTCGTAGACTCATATGCCCCCCGACCCCTCCACGCCCACGCCGCCGCTACAGATCGACACGATCCACCGGTTCGGGCCGCACCTGGCCTACGTCAGCGGCGCGCGGACGGACACGGGCATCGAGCCCGACCGGGTCGTCAAGACCCACTGCTGCTTCTGCGGCCAGCAGTGCGGGATGCAGCTCAAGGTCAAGGACAACACCATCGTCGGCATCGAGCCGTGGTATGAGTTTCCCTTCAACCGGGGCATGATGTGCCCGAAAGGCGTCAAGCGCTACCTCCAGCAGGCCCACCCCGACCGCCTCCTCCACGCCTACAAGAAGGACCCCGACGCGCCGGAAGGCTTCAGCGAGATGCCCTACGACGAAGCGATCCGCCGGGTCGCCGCCGAAATCGACCGCATCCAGTCCACCCACGGCCGCAATGCTTTCGCAGTCCTCACCGGGGCCAGCCTGACCACGGAGAAATGCTACCACATGGGCAAGTTCGCCCACATGTGCCTGCGCACCTCCAACATCGACTACAACGGCCGCCTCTGTATGGTCAGCGCCGGGGCAGGCAATATGCTGGCGCTCGGCGTGGACCGCGCGGCCAATCCCTGGAAGGACATCCTGGGGGCGGAGGTCGTCTTCATCGCCGGCGCCAACGTCGCCGAGTGCGCGCCCATTACCACCAACTACGTATGGCAGGCCCGCGAAAACGGGGCGAAGGTGATCGTCGTCGACCCCCGCATCACGCCCATCGCGCGCACGTGCGACCTTTTCATGCCGGTCAAGCCGGGCCGGGACGTCGCCCTCTTCAATGGCATTCTCAACCTCATGATCGAGCACGACTGGCTCGATCATGACTTCATCGACAACCACTCAGTCGGCTTCGAGGCCGTAGCGGAGCACGTAGCGCAGTGGACGCCCCACCGGACCGCCGAGGTGACCGGCATCGCGGAGAAGGCTATCCATCAGGCTGCCGAGTGGTGGGGGCAGGCGAAGACGAGCTTCCTCATGCACGCGCGCGGCATCGAGCACCACAGCCACGGTGTGCAGAACGTCCTCGGCGCCATCAACATGGTCCTGGCCTCTGGCCGCATCGGCCGGCCCAACTGCGGCTACGGCACCATCACCGGCCAGGCCAATGGCCAGGGCGGGCGCGAGCACGGCCAGAAGAAAGACCAGCTCCCCGGTGGGCGCGAGCTCGCCAACCCCGAGCACCGCGCCTACGTTGCCTCCGTCTGGGGAATGGACCCCGACGACCTCCCCCAGCCCGGCGTCGACGCCTACGAGATCTTCCGCCTCATCGACCGGGGCGAGATCAAGGGCCTCCTCAGCATCTGCTTCAACCCGCTCGTCTCCCTGCCGGACAACAACTTCATCCGCCAGGCCCTGGAGAAACTGGAGTTCTTCGTCGCCATCGACTTCTTCCTCAGTGACACGGCCCGCTATGCCGACGTTGTCCTCCCCGGCTCGCTTCAGGAAGAAGACGAGGGCACCGTCACCCAGCTAGAGGGCCGGGTCATCAAGATCAATAAGGTGGTCGACTGCCCCGGCGAGGCAAGGCGCGACTGGGAGATCATACAGGACATCGCCAGGGCCCTGGGCCGAGAGCAGGGGATGACCTTCAGTAGCTCCCGCGAGATCTTCGAGGAACTCCGCGTCGCCTCCAAAGGCTACGTCATCGACTACTCCGGCATCACCTGGGAGCGCGTCGAAGAGAACTACGGCGTCTTCTGGCCGTGCCCGGATGAAGTGCCCGAGGGCGTCCCGATGCCTGGACCCCAGGGCACTCCGCGCCTGTTCGAGCCCGGCTCCTGGAACCCCATCGCCAATGGCGCCGGTCCGTTTTACTTCCCCGATGGCAGGGCCCGCTTCAACGTCGCCCCCTACACCCCGCCGGCCGAGGAAACGGACGACGAGTACCCGATCATCCTCACCAGCGGCCGCGTCGTCAGCCAGTTCCTCTCCGGCAACCAGACGCGCCGCATCGGTCCGCTGGTCGATCACTACCCCGAGCCGAGGATCGAGATGCACCCCCGCCTGGCCGCACGGCTCGGCATCGCCGACGGCGACTGGGCCACAGCCGAGTCCCGCCGGGGCCACTGCACCCTCCGCGCCGCGGTCGTCAAGACCATCCGGCCGGATACCGTTTTCATCCCCTACCACTGGGCCGGGCGCAAGAGCGTGAACCAACTCACCATCTCGGCGCAGGACCCGATCTCGAAAATCCCGGAGTTCAAGGTATGTGCCGTCCGCGTCCGCAAGGCCGACGGCCCGCCTGAATACGCCGACAAACTGGAGCCTCAACAATGAACGACGGCACAACACATACCATCCAACCACGGATCGACTTCACGAAGGCCGCCCCCGAGGGCCTCACGGCGATACGCAGGCTCGAAGCATACGTCCAGCGCAGCGGCCTGGAAGAGAGCCTTCTGAATCTGGTCCGGATGCGCGCATCCCAGATCAACGGGTGCGCCTACTGCCTGGATATGCACTCGAAGGACGCCCGCGCCGCCGGTGAGACGGAGCAGCGGCTCTATACGCTCTCCGCCTGGCGCGAAACGCCGTTCTTCACCGACCGAGAGCGCGCAGCCCTGGAATGGACCGAGGCCATTACACGCATTTCGGCCAACCCGATCTCCGACGACCTCTACGAACGCACCAGCCGGTACTTCGATGAGAAGGAGCTGACCGACCTGACCTTCGCCATCGTCGCCATCAACGGCTGGAATCGCCTCGCCATCCCCTTCCGCGCCCCCGTCGGCTCCTACCAGCCCGCCTCGACGTAAGCCCCGCCCGCCCCGGTGTCCGAATCCACATGAGCGCAGCGACTGACGAAGTAAAATCGGCAATCCAAAATCCCAAATCGGATCATGCCTGTCCCAGACGAACTCGAGTTCTTCATCGATCCCGGCCGCTGCATCGGTTGCCAGTCCTGCGTTCAGGCCTGCACCGAGTGCGACACCCACAAGGGCCAGTCGATGATCCAGCTCGACTACATCGACCGCGAGCATTCCACCCAGACCGTTCCGGTCGTCTGCATGCATTGCGACTCGCCGACGTGCGCGGAGGTCTGCCCCGCCGACGCCATCAAGCGCACCGAGGACGGTATCGTGCAGACCGCCCGCAAGCCGCGCTGCATCGCCTGCAACAACTGCGTGCTGGCCTGC
>DASSAV010000195.1:0-3443 GCA_035699265.1 Rhodothermales bacterium | reverse complement strand
CTGCGCTTCGGCCGGCGCAGTCAGGGCGACGGCCTGGAAGAGCCCGAGGAGGAGCATGATGACGCTCGCCGAAGCGATTCGGCTGCGTGGTGTTCTCTGCATGAGTTGCCTCTCGTATCTAAAGGAGTACAAAAGCCAGTTGAAGGCAACTCCCAGAGACGAAAGCGACGAGCCGTACCCGCTGCAAAAACGCCCCACCACCCGGTCCGTCCGGCGCTCGCTGGGACGGGGGTGCTATGCCATCCACTGCCTGGCGTGGGTTTATGTAGTACGTGAGCTGGTTTTTTTGTGTAAACCCACGGCCTGGCCGATGCTGTTGAAGGCTGGCATCGCGTCTCCAGAAGTGGGCAAAATGTGCTGTTTGAGTGCCAAACAGCCGCCACGGCCTGCGACTGCTACGAGGGCTGAGGTTCCTGCGGCTACTCTGTTTACCCCCTCACCCGCAAGCGAGGGAGAGGGAATAAGCTATACGAGGCTCCAGAACCCTTCCCAAACAGTCTCTTAGAGACTCCTTCAATGGCCGCCGAAGCGGTAGTGGACCCCCGCGCCCCAGATGAAGGACGAGAAGTTGTAGTGTTCGAAGTTGGCGAATGCCAGCCCGAGCTCGGTGTTTACATAGATGGGCGGGAAGTCCTCGTCCTTGAGTAGCTTGCCGAGGCTGGCTTCTATGCCGACCCCCCCGCCCAGGCCCAGCACGCTTTCCGTGTCGCTTGCGCCCAGGGCACTGTAGCCGTAGCGGTAGACTCCGACAGCCCCGTAGCCGTACAGATCGTAGGACGGCTTGCGGTTGAAGCGGTACCAGCCGCGCCCGCTTAAATTCGTCACCGCCCCGAGGAAGCCCACGACCGCCTCAGCGGTCACTTTCTCATTGACTTGCATGGTTCCACTGATGCCGTAAGCCGGCCACGAAGAAGCGAAGCCGACGCTGAAGCGTCCACCCGGGGTGCCGGCCGCCGGTTGGTCAGTGGAAGTCTGGCCGTTGGCGGACAGCGGCGTGAGCAGGAACAAGAAGAAGCATCCGAGTAGCAGCGCCGGATTCCGTGGCGTTGGCGACTCACTCTTGAGGAAGTACCGTGCTCCAAGTGCGAGGGCCCACACGACGGCGAGCTGCATCAGCAGCAATGCCCAGTGAATGTGGGCCGTCAGCCCCAGGTTGCTGCCCAGCTCTCCTGCCGCACGCGACCACTCCGGGCCTGTCAGAAAAAAGGCGTACTCCGTTCCATTGAGACTCGTGAAGGGAGGGAAAAGGATCATGACGACGGTTAGAACGGCACCCACGTACAGGATGAACCGGACAGCTTTGGTGACGGGTGCGGTAGACGTCTGTGTGTTGGCCATGGCCGTGTAGGGATGCGGTGTTCGACGTCCGGCAGGGCTGATGGTCGTTACACCGGGTGAGCGGATGCCCGTTTGGCTTCCTCTACTTGCCATTGCGCAGACACGCCTGCAAAACTGTCATGGCGTTGCAAAAAAGAATGCATCTACCGGATTCGGTATAAGGCATCAGCACCCGAACACAACTGCTCGCAACTCACTACAACGGTCTCTCACGCATTACTCTCGCAGGGAGCAATATCGTTGCGTGTTCAGTACGCCCGGTCTGTGTTTTGTCGCCTACCTTGTGTGTGACGAGCAGCCGGCCGGCCGTGCCTGACTGCATCACCTGGACTATAAACCGGAGGGGACGATGGAAGAACTCGTTGGACTGGTTGCCCAGAAGACCGGGCTGCCGCAGGACAAAGCACGTATCGCAGTCGAGACCGTGCTGAACTATGTCAAGGGCAAGCTTCCGCCCGCGATGAGTGGTCAGATCGACAGTGTGGTGAGCGGGAGTTCACCTGGCGGGCTTGGCGACATGGCCAAGGGAATCGGGGGGATGTTCGGGGGTGGCGGTTAACGGCCGTTTGGGGATTGAAAGTTGGAGGCGGGGCGTTATTCGGCGGGGGGGAGGGCGGAGGCGAGGTGATCGTCGAGGGCAGAGAGCTCGCCTTCGAGCGTGCTCCACTGCGCTTCATATTGTTCGCGGGCGGTGAAGAGCTCTTCGGCAATGGCCAGGGCGGAGATGATGGCGGCTGTTAACTCGGGCTGTTCGGGGTGGGCGCGGCGGAAGGCTTGCATGCGGGCGTCGACGTAGGCGGCGATCTCGCGGGTTTCGTCTTCGCTGTCGTGGTGGATGCGCAGGCCGAACTCGCGGTCCAGTATCCGCACGCGGATGGCTTTTTCCTGTTCAGGCATGTGGGGGAGGCTCAGGTCTGGTCGCTCTGGAGGTACTGGTCGATGGCTTCGATGAAGCCGTTGACCTTTCGGCGTAGGGCCTCGGGGTCTTCGTCGAAGTGAAGGAGGGTCCCTTCTTCGAGGTCGCCGCCGACGCGGGCTTCGAGGTGGGCGATCCGCTCCGCCAGGGCGGCGTTCTCCTCGCGTAGGCGGAGGATCTCGCTAGTGGCGGTGCGGATCCGGTCGCGCAGGCGTTCGAGGACCTGTGTGCCGCGCAGCTCGACGGTGGTTTCCGGCTGGGGGGCATCTCCGGGCAGGCGGGGTTCGCCGGGATTGCGCCTGCGCCTTCTTCGCTCTGACGGGTCCTGGCCGGGGCGGTCGTTCATGTCGGGATGTTCCGGTTTATGCGCTGCAGACGGGCGATGAGTGGGGTGTCACCGGCGAATATAACGATTGGTCGGCACCCCGTCGCATTTGCTTTCGCAGGGGTGTTCTGGCGGGGATCAGGTTCTGAGTTGGGCGTGGTGTTCTTTTTCCAGGCGTTTTATGACGGCGGCCATGCGGGCGTCGACCTCCTGGTCGCGCAGGGTGCGGTCGGCGCCGAAGCGGAGGGAGAAGGCTACGCTCTTTTTGCCCTCGCCGATCTCATTTCCCCGGTATATGTCGAACACGGCAACTTCTTGCAGGAGGGTGTCTCCGGATTCCTGAATAGAGGCCATGAGCGCGCCTACGGGAGCATCGCGGTCTACGACGACGGCGAGGTCGCGCTCGACGACCGGGAAGCGGTTGACGGGGGTGTAGCGGCGGCGCCATGCGGGCGATGCCAGGGTCGTCAGGGCGCCCCAGTCCAGTTCCGCGAAGTAGACGGGTTCCTTAATTCCGTAGTCGCCAGCCGTCTGGTCGGATAGCCGCCCGAGGGCGCCGAGGTCGACTTCCCCCGCGCGCATCCGCGCGTAATAGGCGGCCACGGGCGTGCGTTGTTCCGACGGCTCGAATACGACGCCGGGGAAGTGGAGGGCATCCAGGAAGGATTCGAGGGCACCCTTGAGGTCGAAGAAGTCGGCGGGGCGCGGGGTGGTGTCCCACGCGGCCTCGGTGTGCGGGCCGGCGACGGTGAGGGTGAGCAGTTCGCGTTCGCTGTAGCCCGGCACGAGGGTGCCGCGCCTGTCTGTGCGCCGGAAGACGTGTCCGAATTCCATGAAGCGCAGGACGGACCGTCCGTGGCTGTG
>DASSAV010000194.1:0-9718 GCA_035699265.1 Rhodothermales bacterium | reverse complement strand
CGGATCCCGATGACCGCGTTCGAGATCTGGCTGTTGATGATGATGCTCCCCTCCCCGATCAGAGAGTCCTGGATGTACGAACTCTCGATCTTCGCTGCCGGCAGCATGCGCGCATTCGTGTAGATCGGCATGGTCTGGCTGTACATATCGAACTCGGGCCCTTTCCGGGTGAGCTCCATGTGCGCGTCGAAGAACGAGCGGATCGTACCGATGTCGCTCCAGTATCCGGTGAACGGGTAGCTGATCACGCGACGGCTGTGGATCGCGCTCGGAATGATCTGCTTGCCGAAATCGACTTCGTCCGGGTGTTCGTCGAGCAGATCTCGGAGGGCTTCGCAGTTGAAGATGTAAATGCCCATGGACGCGAGATAGATGCGGCCTTCGGCCCGCATCCGTTCCTCGACCGGACTGTCCTTCCCCTCCAGGTCGTCCAGCTTCGGTTTCTCGTAGAACTCGGTGATGACCTGGTCGTCGTCGGTCTTAAGGATGCCGAACCCCGGTGCGTCTTCGGCAACGACCGGTATGGTCGCTATCGTAAGGTCGGCCTCCATCTTCCGATGGTGCGCGAGCATCTTCTGGTAGTCCATCAGGTACAACTGGTCGCCGGAAAGGACGAGCGTGTGCGAGTGGCGGTAGACGTCCACGTGCGGGAAGCTCTGCCGGACGGCGTCGGCAGTGCCCTGAAACCACTCCTTGGACGAAGGGGTCTGCTCGGCGGCGAGGATGGAGACGAACCCCCGCCGGAAGCGGTCGAACTGATACGTCCGGGCGATGTGGCGATTCAGGCTGGCGGAGTTGTACTGGGTGAGCACGAAGATGCGGTTCACCCCGGAGTTGATGCAGTTGGAGATGGGGATGTCGATCAGGCGGTACTTCCCGGCGAGCGGCACCGCAGGCTTCGACCGGCGCAGCGTCAGCGGGTGCAGGCGCGTTCCCGCCCCTCCTCCGAGGATGATGGCGACGAGATCGTTCATGGACGAGCAAGCGTTTGGGTGATTGGGTCAAGTCTGACAGGTCGGCAGGATCAGGGAATAAGGTACGGCCTGCGCACGCCCGGTGACGGTCCGGCAAAGGTTCGTGCGCTGGCGCCCCCGGAACGCCCGCCTCGCGTTCGTGCATGATATGCCGTGGGCGATTGTTCCACAACTAACCACCGTCCGGTACCCTGCTCGCGGATCGTCTCGAAAGTTTCGCATCGGCTGTGCCTTGCCACAGCGAGACAATAGGGGTGCCGGGTTCCGCGTTAAAGTATTGACACTCTGAAACCGCCCTCGTAAGCCCTCGTTTATCCCACGCATAGCTGCGTGTCCACGCTGGTTCTCTCTATACCATGAGTGAGCAGACCCTCAACCTCGTCCAGCTTATCCGGGAACGCCTCCAGGCGACAGTGAGTCGTGTGTTGAAGGCGGAGATGGCCTACGGGCTGGCGCTGACGCTGGGCATCCTGGCCGCACTCTGGCTCATATCCACGGTGGTGGAGGCCGGATTCTGGCTGGAGACCGCCTCCCGTTCCCTGCTCTCGTGGATCCTGCTGGCCGTCGTGATCGGGCTGGGCGTGTATTTCCTGGTTCTCCCGCTCCTGCGGCTCCTCGGGGTGCTACCCGGCCCCTCCGAGGAAGCGGTCGCCGCCCGCATCGGCGAGCGGTATCCCGACGTGTCGGACCGCCTCACCGACCTCCTCCACCTCGCGCAGGGAAAGCGGAGCGAGTCGCCGGACGCTTTCGTCGACCGGGCCGTCCGGATGCTGGGCGAACAGATCCACCCCGTGCCGTTCGAGCAGATGGAAGACTTCGGACGGGCCCGGCGCTTCGGCCGGTACGCCGGCGTTCCGCTGGCCGGACTCGGCCTGTTTCTCCTGCTGGCCCCCACCGCATTCATCGGCGCCAGCCACCGGCTGCTGTCGCCCGGCGTCTACTTCCAGCGCCCGGCACCCTTCCAGTTGACCGTCGAGCCCGGCTCCCGCGAGCTCGTGAAGGGGGCGGCCCTGGACATCGCCGTCCGCGCGACCGGACAGGTACCCCACATCATCACCCTGAACCTCAACAACCAGGATGAAAAGCACGTAGACCAGATCCAGCTCACGCCGGATTCAACGGGCGTCTTCCGCCACACGGTCGTCAACGTGCGGGAACCGATGCGCTACCGCATCACGGCCGATCCCGTCGAGACGCCGTGGTACGACGTGGGTGTCGTGGAACGCCCGCTGCTCCGGGGCCTGAACGTATCGCTCGACTTCCCCCGCTACACCCGTATTCCCGCCCAGCGGCTTCAGGCGAACGTCGGGGATGTGGAGGCCCTCGCCGGAACGCGGGTGTCCATCGAGGCCGCCGTCGGCAGCCCGAATGTAAAGGAAGCTTATCTGCAATTCGACGACGGCTCCCGGGACACCCTCGCCATCGACGGGGAGACCGCCCAGGGCTCGTTCACCCTGCGCAAGGACGGGCAGTACCGGATCATCCTGCGCAATGAACAGGGAGTGGAGAACGAGAACCCCGTGTCGTACAGCCTCAAGGCACTCCCGGATGCAGCGCCGGGCATCGCGCTCCTGGCGCCGGACAGCGTCGGCGTGCTCACGGAGGCCCTGGTAACCCCCCTCCGCGCCCGCATCACGGACGACTACGGCTTCTCCCGCCTCCGCCTCTACTATCGCCTGGCGGAGAGCCGATACGGCACGCCCGCGGACACGTTCGCGGCCATCGGCATCTCCCTCCAGAACCCGGCGCAAATCGATCAGGACGTCGCGTACGACTGGCTGCTCTCCGAAACCACGAAGCTGGACCCCGTGCCGGGTGACGTGATCGAGTATTACCTCCAAGTGTGGGACAACGACACGTTCACCGGCCCCAAGTCGGCCCGCACCGGGATGCACCGCCTGCGCCTGCCTTCGCTGTCCGAGCAGTATCAGCAACTCGACCAGCAGCAGGACCAGGCGCAGGACGCGCTCAGCGGCATCATGGAGGACGCCGAGGAGATACGCGACCAGTTCCAGGAGCTTCAGAACGACCTGCGGAGCAAGCGGGAATCCGACTGGCAGGACCAGCGGCAACTTCAGCAACTGCAGAACCAGCAGAAAAACCTCGAAGAACGCGTCGAATCGCTCAGCAAGCAAGTCGAGTCCCTCACCGACCAGATGCAGGAGAATAACCTGGTCAGCGACGAGACCCTGCAAAAATACCGCGAGCTACAGCGGGTGATCGACGAGATCAACTCGCCCGAATTACAGGACGCCCTCCGCCAGTTGCAGCAGGCCATGCAGCAACTCGACCTGCAGCAGATGCAGCAGTCGCTTGGCAAGTTCCAGTTCAACGAGCAGCAGTACCAGGAGCGGCTGGAACGAACCCTGGAGTTGTTCAAGAAGCTGCGCATGCAGCAGCAACTGGACGAGGCCGCCAAACGCGCCCGGGCCCTGGCCGAGTTGCAAAAGGAACTGGCCCAGCAGACGGGCAAGCTGATGAAAGAGCAGCAACAGACCGATACGCCCCGTCCGAACGAGCCAGCCGCGCGCGACAGTTCCGAAGCCGGTAGACAGCAGGACGAACGCTCTCAAAGCCCCGACCAGCAAGACCCGTCCGACGAAGCCGGTCAACAACAGGACTCAACCCAGAGCGGCCGCCGGGACCCGACCAGCCAGGATGAGCAAACGCAGGATCAACAGAATCAGAACCAGCAAAACCAGAAGGGGCAGAGCCAGGACCAGCAGAACCAGGACCAGCAGAACCAGGGCCAACAGAGTCAGGACCGGCAGGAACAGGGGAAGCAGGGCGATCAGCAGCAGTCGAAGGAACAGTTGGCGGCGGAGCAGGAGCGCTCGCGTGACGAGATGCGCGCGCTGGAGCAAAAGCTACAGGAGATGCAGCAGCAGATGGACGCGCTGCGCAGCGCGCCGAAGCAGCAGATGGAGCAACTCGGCGAGCAGGCACGCCAGCAGCAGCTTTCCAACGAGATGCAACAGAACGCCCAGCAGTTGCAGCAGAGCCAGCTTCAAAAGGCGCAGCAGGGTCAGCAGCAGATGAACCAGCAATTGCAGCAGTTGAGCCGACAGCTTCAACAGATGCAGCAGAACATGCAGGGGCAGCAGAAGCAGGTCAACATGGCGGGACTGCGCCGTGCCCTGGAAGACGTGCTCACGCTCTCCAAACGGCAGGAGGACTTGCACGAGGGAGTCCGCGGCCTCAGTTCCGACAACGCCCAGTTGCGAGAATACGCCCGCCAACAGGAGGGACTCTCCGAGTCGCTGCGGGCCGTGAGTGACTCGCTCCAGAAGCTCTCGCACGACATCCCGCAGATGGATACCGAGATCCCGAAGCGGACCGGGGAGGCCCTGAACGCGATGCACGCGGCTGTGGAAGCCATGACGGAGCGGTCGGCCACGGAGGCCGTCGGCCAGCAGCAGGCTTCCATGATGCACCTCAACGAACTCGCCCTGCTGCTGTCCAACCTGATGGACCAGCTTAACAACTCCCAGAACGGCGGGAGCGGGGGCATGTCCATGCAGCAGATGCTCCAGCAGTTGCAGCAGATGGCCGGCCAGCAGCAACAGCTAAACGACCAGGTCCAGCAGATGCTGAACGACATGCACGGCAACCGGCTGTCACCGGACATGCAGCAACGGCTCCAGCAGATGGCCCGGCAGCAGAGCGCCATTCGCCAGCAGCTTCAGCAGCTTAACCGTGACCCGAGCGCTAGGGGCAAGCTGCTGGGAGACCTGAACCGCGTGGCCGAGCAGATGGAGGAAACCATCCGCGACCTCCAGCAACGGCAGGTCGACCGCCCGCTGGTCGAACGCCAACAGCAGATCCTGACGCGGCTCCTGGACGCGCAGAAGTCGCTCCAGCAGCGGGGCAAGGAAAAACAACGCCAGAGCCGTACCGGGCAGGACGTAGACCGCCCCAGCCCACCCGACCTCCCCCCCGCCGAGCAGATCGACCGGCTTCGCCGCGACCTCCTCCGCGCCCTGGATAGCGGCTACGCCCCGGACTACGAAGCCCTCATCAAACGCTACTTCGAGCTTCTTCAGGAGCAGCAGGGGGAGGCGGCGGAGGAATAACTCCCGTCTGTCGGTTACCCTCGG
This sequence comes from Rhodothermales bacterium, assembly GCA_035699265.1. Lineage (GTDB taxonomy): Bacteria > Bacteroidota > Rhodothermia > Rhodothermales > DASSAV01 > DASSAV01. The sequence continues at coordinate 4,647 of DASSAV010000194.1, read as the reverse complement.
ACGCTCCTACCCGCCCGTCGTGCTGCACACGGCGACACCCCGCTTCAGGCAGGGCCCTTCATGGCCGCCCGCGCCTCTTCCTGCCGAGTACTTCTCGCGCTGCAAAGCACCCCACCTTCGCTATACAGCGCGCGGTGTACCCGGCAAACGCCTGTAGTTCGATCCAGCATCTTCTTGGTTCTGACGCGGATCGTTGCGTTGCTACGCTGCACGCGGTATAGTTAACCAGAGGTTATACCGCTAAACAGCCGGGGCAAAGGCATGAAACCCAAAACGGTTCTTGCTCTCAGCATCAAGGTACTCGCCCTCACGGCGATTCAGTTCATTGTCTTCGCACTCGCTTCCGCCATGCTCTTGCCGCAAGCGGATGCAGAACCGGCCGCCGCCCAACAGGCGACGGGTGCCGCCGTGTCTTTGCTGGTCGTGTGCGCCCTGAATGCTGTCGTCTTCGCCTATATCATTCTTCGTTCTCGGTGGGCGGGCCTGCGCCTGGCAGTCGCCGTGTTCATCTTGTACTATGGCGCGATGACGGTCATGAACCAGATCGAATCAGCGATCTTCCTCACGAACCTGCCGCCGGGGATGGTGCCTCGCCTGTTCGTGGTGGGGGCGGTCGAAGCCGTTGTCTTTTCTCCGCCGGCCGTCGTCATCCTGGGCAAGACAAGGGCACATACGCCCCACTTGCCCACTGAACGGTTGCTGATGCCTGCGGGTGAATGGGCCTGGAAGCTGGCAGCCATTGCGGTCATGTATCTGGTCTTGTACTTCACCTTCGGTTATTACGTGGCGTGGCAGAGTTCGGCCGTGCGCGCCTACTACGGCGGCACCGATCCAGGGAGCTTCTTCGGGCAGATGCAGTCTGTGCTCGGTGAAACGCCCTGGCTACCGGCCATTCAGGTGTTGCGGGGGATGATGTGGACGGCCCTGGCCCTCCCGGTCATTCGGATGATGAAAGGGAGGTGGTGGGAGGCAGGCCTGGCCGTCGCCCTGCTGTTCTCAGTAGTGGCGGACGCCCAACTTTTGCTGCCGAACCCGTACATGCCGGAAGCCGTTCGGATGGCCCACCTCGTCGAAACGGCGTCGTCGAATTTCATCTTCGGCTGGCTGATCGTATGGCTGCTGCATCGCCATCATGCGTCCCTTCGAGACCTCTTTCAGAAAGAAGGAAGCGCTACAGCAGCCGGTACGCGCCTGCGAGCGGCATAACAAGGGCATGAACACAGCCACAGGGCAGGTCGGCGTCTTCTCGACCGCCGTTGCTGTCGATACCGTACGTCGCTACTTTGAAGCAAAGTGCCCGCAGGCCTTGCGCTGGTAATGACTGAGCCGTTACACCTCTCAAAGGGAAACAGATGTTCACCGAGAAAGAAGCACAGGAATTTGCCGATCATTGGGTGCAGGCATGGAACGCCCATGACCTCGACAGGATCATGTCTCACTACGCAGCAAACGTGATCCTGGTGTCTCCTGTCGCGGCAAACCTTTTGAACGATCCCTCCGGGACGCTGAGGGGCAAAGAAGCGCTACGCGCGTACTTCGCCCGCGGGCTCGAAGCATACCCGCACATCAAGTTCGAACTCGTCGACGTGCTGTGGGGACTGTCCAGTGTGGTGCTCTATTACGTGAACCAGAAAGGCACGAAGACCGCCGAGTTCATGGAAATCGACGCTGACGCGAAGGTGGTTCGGGTGGTCGCCAATTACAATGGCTGAACATACGGCAGGACACGGTGTTGGAGCAAGAGATGGACCAAAGGGCTGGAGCGTCCGTGCTGTAGGAACCCAAAAGAAACACAGGACCTACCTCCCACGTTGAGCACCAACGCGTCGACCGCATCGGGTCCAACCAGAAAATGATCGTCAACACCATGCCTGCTGTCTACTCGAAAGACGAGATCATCAAAGTCGTTCAGGCCCTCCCCGAGGGAGCCTCGCTGGACGACGTCATTGAGCGGCTCATCCTGCTTCGCAAGGTCAACATAGGCCTCTCTCAGGAAGGTCAAGGCATCCCACAGTCCATTGCAGAGGCGGAGTTCCGCAAACCACGTTCGGAGCGGGCCTGGAATCGTGGCTGAAGTTGCATGGCGGCCTCAGGCGCTACGTGATCTCGAGGCAATTGAGGCGTACTACGAGGAAGTGGCGCCAGACTTCGCCCCGCTGTTCGTGGCAGGAGCATTCGAAGCAGCGGAGCGGCTTGCCAGATTCCCATACATTGGGCGAGAGGTACCGGAGATGGGTGAAGAAGCCATCCGCGAAATCATCTATCACCAGTTCCGAATCATCTACATCGTCGACCAGGACGCTGTGGAGATTCTGACCGTGTTCCATTCTGCTCGTCAGTTCGGTGGACTCGGTTAGGGCCGCTCTGCCAACCTGCCCAACGCCGACCACACCTCTCGCCTTTTCCCCCTCACCCCATCTCCAGAAACCGCGCGCGTAGCTCCGGCGTGGGAAGACGGCAGGCGCCCTGCTTGCCGAACCAGCGGTAACGGTGCGCCGCCACCCAGTCGTACACCTGATCGCGCACGAAGCGCGGGACGATGGTGAAGCCGTAAAACAGCGGCCAGCCACCCTTCAACCGGCGGGCGATCCGCAGCGCTGCTTCCGAGCGCACGTAGGCACGGCCCCCCTCTATCAGGACGAGCGAGTCCAGCGCATCCGCCGGGAGGTCGTGCGCGGCGAGGAGGGAATGAGCGGGCGCCGATTGAAGCGGGGCGAAGGCGAAACGCCCGTCCGGATCGCGGTCGATGATGAAGTTGACCGCCCCGTTGCAGAGGTTGCATACCCCGTCGAACAGCACGACGGACCGGTTATCCTCCTGTGACGATCCCTTAGGAGTTGCCATAGACCCGTAACGATGTCCGCGTCCTGCATCTAACAGGATTTGATTCTCCAGTACCTTAAAGGATCCGGGCGCCACGCCACCCGCAAACGTACGCACAGGATCCATCGACAGCCGCCTATGCCGCAGGGACTCCAGCAATTCCTACAAGAGATCACGGAAATAAACCCGGGCGAGAACGGGGCCGAGTTCGCCGCCGGGACGCCCCGCCTGCGCGTGGCGGCCGTGGCAGAGGGGGTCTTCCAGGTGCGTTTCTCCCAGGATGGAACCCCCTTCCGCGAGCCGCCCTTCTCCTACGCCGTCGTACCCGACTACTTCTCGACGCATCGCGTGGAAGCAAACCTGAACACGGAAACGGACGGATACACCCGCATTGAATGCGGCGGGTTCGCCGCCGTGGTCCAGCACCGGCCACTGCGTGTGTCGTTCGAGGACGAGCAGGGCAACGTGTTCGCAGACGACCGCTACGGCGTAAGCTGGCGAGGGGACAAGGTGGCCGTCTGGAAAAACAAGGTGGACGGCGAGCATTTCTACGGCATGGGTGAGCGCGCCATCGGCATCAACCGCCTCACCCGCAAGTTCACCAACTGGAACACCGACGCTCCGGCCTACAAGGAGTGGGGCGACCCGCTCTATTCCTCGTTCCCGTTCTTCATGGCCCTCCGCCCCTGCGAAGACGGCGTCCGCCGCGCCTACGGCATCTACCTGGACAACAGCTACCGCTCCGAATTCGACTTCGGCGGCGAGATGCTGGACGGCGTCGACTTCTGCGTGTACGGCGGCGAACTGGTCTATTACGTCATCATGGGGCCGGACATGACGGACGTGCTCCGTCGCTACACGGAGATCACGGGCCGCGCCCCGCTCCCGCCCAGGTGGGCGCTTGGCTATCAACAGAGCCGGTGGAGCTATTACCCGGATACGGAGGTCCGCACGCTCGTCCGGCAGTTCCGCGAGCGCATGATCCCGCTGGACGCGGTCTACCTGGACATCCACTACATGGAGGGCTACCGCGTCTTCACGTGGGACCGCGAGCGCTTCCCCGACCCGCCCGGCCTCCTCCGCGACTTGCTCGAGGACGGCGTCAAGGTCGTCCCCATCGTCGACCCGGGCATCAAGGCCGATGCCGGCTATGCCGTGAACGAGGACGGGCTCGCGCAGGACATGTTCGTGAAGTACCCGGACGGCCGCGTGTACACCGGATCCGTGTGGCCCGGCGCCTGCCACTTTCCCGACTTCACCAGCCCCAAAGTGCGCTCCTGGTTCGGCGGCTATTGCAGGCAGATGCTGGAAGACGGGGCGGCAGGTCTGTGGATCGACATGAACGAACCCTCCAACCACCGCTTCCGCACCCTCCCGGACATCGTCCGCCACGACTTCGAGGGCGAGGGTGGTACCCACGCCGAGGCCCACAACGTCTACGGCCTCCTCATGGCCCGGGCGACGTACGACGGCATGCGGGCGCACGCGTCCGGCGAGCGGCCTTTCGTCCTCACCCGCGCCGGCTTCTCGGGCGTGCAGCGATATGCGGCCATGTGGACGGGCGACAACGTATCCGACTGGGAGCACCTGCGCCTCACCACGTCCATGCTGCTCTCGCTCGGCATGAGCGGCATGCCCTTCGCTGGCAGCGACGTAGGCGGCTTCTTCGACTCCCCCTCCCCCGAACTCTTCGCCCGGTGGATCCAGCTCGGCGCCTTCTCGCCCCTCTTCCGAACCCATACCATCTTCCACAGCCAGCGACAGGAACCCTGGAGCTTCGGCCCCGCCGTCGAAACCATCGCCCGCAAGTTCATCGAGCTCCGT
>DASSAV010000193.1:0-2219 GCA_035699265.1 Rhodothermales bacterium | reverse complement strand
CCGGGCCGCCTTTTCAGGACCGGTTCGTCGATGGCCGTCCAGTGGATGAGGTCCGGGGAGGAGGCCGCCCAGATGTCGGTGTCCCCGAAGTACATCCAATATCGGCCGTCCACGGAGTCCTTCAGGATGGCTCCCGACTTCGACCAGCCACGATTCGGAAAGATCAGCCCGTGTTTGGTCCACTGGCGGAGATTCCTGGACGATGCCAGTGCGAGGCGCGCCGTCTCGCCATCGTACGCCGTGTAGGTCAGATAGAACGTGCCCCCGACCTTGACGACGCGGGGGTCTTCGGTACCGCCGGGCTGTTCCCAGGGCTCGGTCGGTCCGAATACAGGTTCCGCTTCGCGTTCGAAATGGAGGCCGTCTTTGCTCGTGGCCAGTCCGATGCGCGACGTCCCGTTCCACTGGCCGATGCCGGTGGAGTCCTCTGCCCGGTAGAGCAGGTAGACCGTGTCGCCATCCGTCCACGCGGCCGGATTGAACACGTCCTTCGATTCCCACGTAGTTCCTTGCGGCTGGACGATGGGGTTGCCCGGGTACTTCTGGAAGCGGTCGAACGGAAAGGGTTCGTCGTGCGAGCAGCCCGGCCAGGCACTGGTGGCGATCAGGCACAGGAGCGTGGCGGAGAGTGCGGTAGCCGCATGCGGCCGGGTCGAGATCATGGCTTCGTATGGCTCTGAGATAAAGGACAGTGCGCACGCCGGGGCCGGTGTTGTCGGTCCACCCCTCGCCGTTCCACGCGCGCACCGGAATCTACTCGTTCTGAGCCAACGAAAGAACCCCCCTCTGCGCAATGTCGACGCCGGGTTTTATGCGGCCAACCCCGACGGATCCGAAAGTACGGGTATATGTGCGGCGATAGCACCTCAAAGCGCCGCAAGGTGCGCCAGAAGTAGATGCGCGGGAGTCGTGACTCCAGCATCTTCATTTCCGGTCTGTGCAGTAAGATTGCGATGGTGCCGGGGCTCGGGGTACGTGACGTCCTCACCGCGGCAGAGACGAGCATACAGTCCGTCCTTATCCTTGCCCATGCCTGAATTATGCCGAAAGATGGCTTCTTTGCGGGAGTATGCCCCTCCATACGGTCGTGAAGAGCCGAGGCAAACATCAGACGGAAGATGCCCGCATCCTCAAGCACGAGGTGCTGGATACGGAATTCCTCATTCGGCTGGCCCTTCGTTCCGGTCTTATCGACAATTACCAGGTGCTTGGAGGGAACGTCATTCTGGAAGTAGCGGGCATCACGCTGGACCTATCCGAGCACGATGCCCGCATCTTTTTATGGGGCCTCGTGCGAGGCCGTGAACGAACACTCGCACGGCTTCGCCGCTAATGTCTGCATGATGAGAACACCCCTTACACCGGCGTCTTTCACGCATCAGCCACCACCAGCATTCGGAGTACGTTACTTGGATAAGCTGAAGCTGAACCTGGACGAGTTGACCTTGGACGAGGCCGTCCTGTTTGCGTTTCGGTACCGGCTGATCGACGACTGCCATCCGGAGGGTGAGCAGTACCGCCTCACACTCGGAAATCAGACCCTCTTGCTGGCGCCCGAACAGCTAACGACCTATCTCCACGTCCTCCTGCAGCGTTACCAGCGCACGGTAGAGGAGGATGCGGGCAAGGACGGCCTTCCACCAGGCCACGGCTGAACGGAGCGGCGCAAAAAAACGAAAAGCCCGGCCTCCCACCACAGCGGCCGGACTTTTCGCCACCCATACAGAGCGCGTGAGCGCCTGGACGCACGGTGCGGGCGCTCATAACTACGCGGCCCGCGGCCGGCTTCAGATCACACTCCGGGCAGCTACCCCCAGTGCCCGCGAGACCCGGTGCCGGTTCCGGCGTCGTGAGGAGGTATCGGCAAGCAGCCGAGCGACTTAAGATCGCCAGCAAAGAAAGCGGTAGCTGCACGCTACCTCCCCTTCCGTTTCAGGGCCTGCCGCACCAGCAGGGAGCCCTGCCGTCCTCGTCGCCGCTCGTCATGCTCGTAAGTCTCTTGTTGGCGGCGTTCCAGGTATTCCAGTTCCCGCCGCATTTTGACGTAGTTCCGGTAGCGGCCGGGATCGATCCGGCCTGCCTCCAAGGCTTCCCGAACCGCGCATCCGGGTTCCTGCTCGTGCGTGCAGTCGCGGAACCGGCAGGCTGCCGCAAGCGCCTCCACGTCGGAAAAGCCCGTGTCCAGGGTCTCCACGGATGCCCAAAGTTGAAGCTCACGC
>DASSAV010000192.1:0-2825 GCA_035699265.1 Rhodothermales bacterium | reverse complement strand
ATAGAATCGTGGAGGTGCTTGCGGCTCTGCTGGGGGCGCCGAGCGACCGCGGGAGGAATGCCGAGTGTGGGGCGGGTCCGCTGGCGTATGCCCGTTGGGGCGATGGCTTGATGGTCTCGTTTTCAGACGGTGCGTTCGCCGGATGGATGGTGGACGGCCGAGAGGCGGGCGCGGAGCACTACACGACCATGGCCGGTATCGGAATCAGCTCCACACGTGCCGAGATCGACCAGGTGTATGTTATCGACGTGGAACAGACCTCGCTCGGTACCGAGTTCGGGGCGGGGGATCTTTACGGCCTGCTCAGCGGGCCGGCGCCTGGCGACACGGTGACGAATCTGTGGGCCGGAACGACCTGTATCTTTCGGTAGGGGCCGGGGATCCGCGCCAGGTAACTGCTCTACACGTCGCCTAGCTGGGGGCGGAGGAGGATTTCTTCGACGACGGTGCGGGGGTCGAGGCGGTAGACGTCGAGGACGGCGCGGGCGATGTCTTCGGGGGGCATGAAGCGTTCTTCGGGGAGGCCGGAGCCTTGCCAGCTTGCGGTGTACGTGGCGCCGGGCAGGAGAGTGGTAACGCGGATGTTCCGCTCTCGGGTTTCCTCGCGGATGACGCGGGCCAGTCCGAGTAGGCCGTGCTTGGCGGCGCAGTAGGCGATGCTGTCGGGATAGGCCTGGATGGAGGCGACGGAGCCCATGAAGAAGAGCGTGCCCCGTCCGGCCTGGATCATAGGTTCGAGGAAGGCGCGGGAGACCAGGAAGGCGCTGACGAGGTTTACGTCGATCTGCTCGCGGAAGGTGGCGGGGGTCATGGCGAGCAGGCCGCCGGGGGCGAAGGATCCGGCGTTGTTGACGAGCACGTCGGGAGCGCCCCAGCGTTGCAGGATGGCATCTGCGGTGCGGTTTACGGCTTCTTCGTCGGTTACGTCGCAGGGGAAGACGGCGGCTTCGGCGCCCAGCGCGGTGCACCGATCCGCAACGTTACGGAGGCCCTTTTCATTTCGGGCGATCAGGGCGATACGTGCGCCGGTCTCGCGGGCAAACGTCTCCGCGATGGCCCGCCCGATTCCCTGGCTGGCACCGGTCACTACGACGATCGACATTTTGGATTTTAGATTTTCGATTTTGGATTCGGTTTTTGCCGGAGGCGGAGTGTCTTGATGGAGGCTACGATCATGGCGAGGATTTCTTCTCCTTCTTGCATTAAGTCGGCGAGCCGGTCGTGCTCTACCAAACGAGCCTCCACGAGCAACTCCATCCAGTAGAGAGACTCGTCTGCTTCTTTTTCAACGATGGCCAGTTTGGAAATCACATCCGCGACGGATTTGCCGCGGCAAGAGGCCCGATAATTGGCTCCTACTGATGTCCCGGAGCGGAGCAACTGCCGACCTATGACGGAGGGTGCCTGCCCCTTTGGCAGTTGCTCAACGAGGCGGATGATGCGAAGGCTTAACTCCTTCGTCCGCTGCTTGAAATGGGCTTCGGTCATGACCTGAAGTTGAACTATTCAGGCCAAAGACACACCTCGCGTGCTCGTATAACCTCCCCGAATCCAAAATCGATTCAGGAGTTGCTCTGGATGAGGCGCATGAACTCGGCGCGGGTGGTCTCTTTCATGAACTCGCCGCTCATGGCGCTGGTGGTGGTGACCGAGTTTTGCTTCTCGGCGCCGCGCATCATCATGCAGAGGTGCTGGGCCTCGACGACCACGGCGACGCCGAGGGGACGGACGACCTCGTTGATGGCGTCTCGGATCTGGATGGTCATGCGTTCCTGCACCTGGAGACGGCGGGCGAATACGTCTACCACGCGGGGGATTTTGCTGAGGCCGACGATCTTGCCGTCGGGAATGTAGGCGACGTGCGCCTTTCCGAAGAACGGGAGCATGTGGTGCTCACAGAGCGAGTAGATCTCGATGTTTTTGACGAGGATCATCTCGTTGTAGTCCTCCCGGAACAGGGCGGATTCCAGGATGGCGCGGTAGTCCATCCCGTACCCGTGGAGGAGGTACTGGTACGCCTTGGCGACCCGGTCCGGCGTTTTCACGAGTCCCTCCCGCTCGGGGTCCTCGCCGACGAGGGTGAGGATGTCGTGTACACGGCTGGAGAGGGCCTCGGTAGTATCTTCGTCGTACACGTCGCCGCGCTGGTAGAGGGTGGGGACCTGGAAGTCGATCTCGTCTTGCCCGTGGTGTCCGTTTCCGGAATGGATGTCTGGTAAAGTCTTGTTCATGCTTGTGGATGAGAGGCGGTTTATTCGCCCCGGTATTCGACCGCGTTGTTGTCGGTTTCCTGTAAGTGGATCCGGTAAAGCCGACCGGCTGGCAGGGCATTCTCAAGCTGGCGCCAGATGGCGACGGCGAAGTTTTCCGTTGACGGGATGGTGCCCTGCAGGAAGTCGACGTCCAGGTTCAGGTTGGCGTGATCGACCTTCGAGACCACCCGTTCATCTACGATGCGTTTGAGTTCGCTGAGGTCCACCACGTAGCCCGTCTCCGGGTCGGGCTCGCCGGCGACCGTCACGGTGAGGACGTAATTATGCCCGTGCCAGTTCGGGTTGTTGCACTTGCCGTACGTCTGCCGATTCCACTCGTCCGATTTCTGCGGGTTGTGGAGCCGATGTGCGGCGTTGAAGCGCATGGTGCGGGTGACGTATACCGTGGGCATTCTCGTCCTGTGAACTGAATGTGAGACGACATCAGAGAACGAGTGGTGTAGGGAGTCGTTCCGTATTGTTATTGGTACAACAAGTTTTTGACTTTTTCAAGGCTTGGCACTGATTTCGTAAAGGGTCGGACTGTGATTTACGGTTGTGGATCCCGGGGGA
>DASSAV010000191.1:0-6688 GCA_035699265.1 Rhodothermales bacterium | reverse complement strand
GTGACGGGATCTATGCACCAGGTTTCAACCAGACTCCTCCTCACGAGCACCCTGCTGGCAATAGCCCTACTCACGACCGGCACGGCCTCCGCACAGCGCGCGCCAGCGCCGGAACAACTCCTGCGCGCGTGGCTCTCCGCCCAGGCTCAAACGGTACGCCAGGCCGGCGAGGTCTCGTTTACGGAGGAGGCGCAGCGCGTCCTGGACGGGCCCTTCGGCAAACGGACCCTCCGCGTGCGGAGCCGGCAGACGGGCGATCCCGGAACGAATGATTGGAAACGCGACATCCTCGCGGCTTCCGCGAACGGGCGCGTCCTGACGCCGTCGGAATTCGACCGGCTGGAACGACTGAGCGATCACCTCGCGGGGGCGCGCGCCGATCGATTGCTCCAGGAACTGCTCTTCCCGGCCCGGGCGCTTGCCCGCATGCGGCCCGTCGGCCCCATCGCCCGGGAAAAAATCGGGGGGGTGGCCGCGTGGCGGTTCGACGTCGCCCGCACCCGGTATGCACGGGCGCCCGTTCAACGGATGACCATCTGGATCGGCGCCGACCGCGCCGATCTGCTGCACACGCGCACGATTCTGGAACGGACTGCGGATGGCTCTACCCTCACTGTTGACACGGATTACGAGCGCGTTCAAGGACTCGACGTGCCCACCGGGCGGCACATAGAAGGCACCATCCGGACGCGGCGGCGCATCCGAACCTTTACCCTCCTCTTGCGTGTTGATTCCGACTACTCGGGCTACCGGATCGACCGCAAGTGACACGGAACCTCCTTTTTCAGGTGCAGAAGCGTAGAAGCGAAAAAACTCCCCTCCTTTTCTGGTCATTGAGTGATTCTTTAGGCAAAGCAAATGAAGCTCCCTCCTGCCTCCCATCGAATCGTGGATCCGCGCGCCGGATGAATCCCCGCGCGTTGAGCGAGTGGCGCAACACCGAAACAGTCCCGATCTACCGCCCGACCCTCGCGCGCCGCTCGGTCCGATGCGTGTGCCGGGAAGGGGATTCAGCGCGTTCCGATTCGATCGCCCTTCTTTGGTCCTTTCTTGGGCGAGCAAGAAAGGACGTACCCCAGCAAAGCACACCCTCGAACACAACCGCACCCCCGAACGAAACGTCTCATTCGGATTGGGTATCACTCGTTTCAGCATCCCAGGTCATTAGCAGCCTGCGAAGCAATCTCCACAGGAATGGCTCCTTGCCAGGAGATTGCTTCGTCGCAGACTCCTCGCAATGACAGCCGTAGTTAAAGGGGATAGCCGGAGTGGTATTACTCATTATCCATTACCCATTACCAATTCTCTTCTACGGTGTATGCCGCAGCCAGACGAGGTACCGCGTAATGTCCTGCAGTTCCTCAGGACTGATGACCTCCCGCGAGAAGGAGGGCATGGCCCCGAGCCCGTGCCGCACCTGGAACTTGATGAGAAAGGCGGGTGCCGGCTTGTTGTTCAGCGCCGGCCCGAGCCCCGCCTCGCCGCCGGGGTGGCACTGGCTGCAAAAGCGGTCGAAGGCGACGAGGCCGCGCGCCACCCCTTCGTTGGGCGGCGCGTGCGCCCCGATGATCGGTTCACCCCGGCGGATCGTACCGCAGGCCGATACCGCCAGAAATGCGGCAAATACCAGCCCGAAAGCAAGAGAGCTCGTCTTCATTGGATACCCTCCGCGCGCCGAATGCGCCAGATGACGCCTGTACCCGGAACCGGCCTGATCGCGTCGCCATGAATCGTCATCACCCCGAAATCCACCACGTAGAGCGCAGTGCCCGATGGGTCGAACCGCGCCGCGATGGGCCGCTCCAATCCATCGCTGCCCTGCCAGGAAGCAGGTCCGTTCAGCTTACCGCGATTGACGGCGAAGTCCTCAACGACGCCGGTCTCCGGGTCTACCCGCACCACCTTGAACCCGACCGGCGCCAGCACCTTGCCCGCCCCCGGCGCCATGTCTCCGAACTCGGCGATGAATGCCTCGCCCTGGTATCCGAAGGTGCTGCTGCGCGAGAAGTCCAGCCCGTTGGCGGACGAGTGTACGCCCAGCGAAGCGGCGGGGTGGGGGGGCGTCCCCGGCTCCGTCTGCAGCAGGGCAGGGGGGGCGTGTTCGCCGGGTGCCTCGAACTTGTCGGAGAGGCGGACGCCCGCCCAGTAGTCCGGCCAGCCGTACCACGTCCCAGGCTCGATCCGCCACAGGAGGTCGCCCGTGCCGAATACCGGCCTGCTCCCCCTCACGTCGAGCTGGTTTTCCGCCACGTAGAGATTCCCGTCGAGCGACCAGGCCAGCCCGAATGGGTTGCGCAGCCCCCAGGCTACCAGCTCCGGCTCCCCGCCGCTCGGGCGCACCCGCATGACGGCCCCGCTGCAGGGCACCCCGCCGGGGATGACTTGCCCGGCCTGCGTCGGCGTACCGAAAGGCACGTATGCCCCCGTGGTGGCCTCGTCCCTCCGGTCCGGCGTCAGGGGATTCGGCGTGGTGAAGTTGCGGCCCGTAAGCGTCACCGCCTCACACGGGATGTCGCGCGCGTCCCGGTGGTCGTCCAGCCATCCGAAATCAAAGTTGTCCGTCCCCACCACGCCGGAATTCGTCGTAGTGCCCTGCCCGAAGTATACCCACCCGTCGGCACTTACCACGGGCCCGTTCGTGTGGTGGTCCCCATACGAGGGGAGGCCGTCGACGAGTACGGTGACCTGCCCGTCTCGCGAGATGCGGAGGACCTGCCCACCCCCGTCATGCCCCCCTGCGATGAAAAAAGACCCATCGGCGTAGGCGACACCGTTCCAGGGCGGGTTGGTGCCCGTCGCCACCACCGTCGTGCCGCCGCCCGGCTCCAGCCGGAGCAGCCGGGGCGTCCCGTGGTATTCGCCGTACGAATACCCGGCTTCCGTCACGTACGCACGCCCTTCGTCGTCGAAAGCGATCCCTGTCGGGAACGTAAGGCCGGTCGCCACCACCTCGATGCGGTAGCCTTCCGGAACCGCCACGTCCGCCGGATTCACCTCGCGTGGCGGCTCGAAGGTCGCCTTCCCCCCGCCGTCGGAGGAGCGCATCGAGAAACAGCCGCATACGGTACAGAGCGCCGCGACAACTGTGGGACCGGAGAGCCATGCAGCAGGTGCTCGCATCATCGTAGGGCACGTGGGGAAAGCCGCGGCACGCGCTTCCGGGACCGGAGCAGTGGCGAAGGCGGGAACGGATCGCCGTATGGCGACAGCTATTCCAGCAGATATAGCGGCAACGCCCGCGAAGGTTCGCCCCACATCGTGACCTTATTGTACACGGGATGTAATAATCCCCATACGAGATCCGTTCGCTGGATTCAGGCCCCGTTCATGCCAGATAAGCACCCCTCCTTTCCAGGAGCCTGCCCCGGACTCGATCCGGGGTGGACACGAGCGGTAGCCGCCGAGGCGATCATATCCACGCCCCTCTCTTGTTCACCCCGAAGAGACGTTCTTCCCTTGCAAAACAGCCGCTAAGACTTCACCACCAGCGTTCCCTTCAGCATCTTCATGCCGCATACGAACTGGAACGTCCCCGTCTCCCTCGGCGTGAATTCGATCGCCACGTCCTGGTTGAGCGGCAGGTCGGTCTTCTCAATCCCGAACTCCGGTATCTGCACCTGCTCGGCGCACTCGGCATCCACCGTCCGATGGAAGACGAGCCGAGCCGGCACGCCTTCCTTCAAGAGGATGCGCGTGGGCTGATAGCCTGCTTCGCTGACCTTTATGTTCACGACCTGGACGCCGTCCTCGATGCGGGCCTGTTCGATCCCCTGCATCGATTCGGGGGCAGAGACGTCGTCCGAACCGGACTGGCATCCCACGAGCAGACAGCAAGAGAGGAGCACGAGGGCTATGGACTGCTTCAGGAACTTCATGTTTCGGATGGTCCTGGCCCGGCGTGCTGGGTTGCGCGCATCGCCGGCCGGGGAGAGATAAGAGACGGTTGAAAGACATCGCGACGCGAGGCTGGCGGAGAAATTCCGTAGATCAAGGCGCCCGACGAGGGGCGAATGAGGCGTACGCCAGTACGTCGCAGTGAGCACCGAGGAAGGGCAACGCAGAGATACGGGATTTATCAACAGCCTCATAAGAAAGGGGCGGACGGGACCCCACCTACCCCTTCCTGCCATCTCCTGTTTCAGAGGCTTGCCGGTCGTACCTACACGACACGCGACTTGAAGCTCGCAAAGCCCGAATCGTTCGTGCGAAGACCGCTCGTGTTCATGGCATTAGCCTGCTGAGTCACGTTCTGAATGCGCTCTTGCGTGAGCGGGTGCGTCGAGAAGAACTGCGAGACGGCACTGGGCTGGCTCTGGTCTTTCGCCAAAAGGATCCGAAACATGTCGGCCATTCCGTGCGGGTCGTAGCCAGCGCCCGCCATGTACCGCACCCCGAGCTGGTCTGCCTCCCGCTCGTCGTCTCGAGAGAACTTGGCCAGGGCGCCCCCCGCGACGATCTGCGACACGATCTGCTCCAGGATGTTCGGATTTTGGCCCAACAGGAGCCCCGCCGCCACACTCAGTCCATACTGCTTCGTGATCTGTTCCGTAGCGTGGCGAGCCACGCCGTGGGAGATCTCGTGGGCCATTACGCCGGCCAGCTCAGAGGCGTTCTGAGCGGCTGCAATGAGCCCGGTATTGACGTACACGTGCCCACCGGGGATGCTGAAGGCGTTGATCGCCGGGTCCTGAACGATGTGAAAGTCCCAGGGAAGGTTGGCGAGCGGTGTCTGGTTCACGATGGACTGTCCTATCTGGTTCAAGTACGACAGGGCCTGCGGGTCGTTGACGAGGCGAACTTGTTGAGCGACCTGGGCCTCCATCTGCTGGCCGAGTTGCCACTCCTCGTCGAGCGAGATCAGGTTAACGTCTCCTTTGTTTACGCCTGTAGTAGCGCATCCCCCGAATAGGCTGGATGCCATAATGAACAGGACGAGAAAAAGACCCCTGTGGTTGAGTAGCCGATCATATTGCATAGACATCTCCTCACGAAATCTCGAACAGACGAGGCCGGGTTGACGGCCGGCTATGAACCCCAATCAAAACCTCTGCCCTGTAGCCGCAGGTTTTCAGCCTGCGTCCTTCAGACTTCCGAATCGCCCGTTCTGTTAGGGACACCAAGGTGTAGAAGGCCAATTGATGCCCCACTAACGCAAGAACGGCCCGCGAGGAGTCCTCCCGCACCATTTATTTACATCGTCTACCGCCTTGCTACGGCGGTCCGATGCCGAAGAGCGAATAGCAGCGCCCGCCCGAAACAGAAAAGGCAGCCCCCCTGAGAGACTGCCCACTGCCCAATGCCTACTACTCTACCAGTTCTGAGAAACCAAAGTGCATGAATCCCGCGCATTCTCGGCAGCAATCACACCTCCTTTCCTCCTTTCCTCCCCTCGTCCTTTCTTCCTCTCGTCCTTTCCCCCTCTCGTCCTTTCTTCCTCTCGTCCTTTCCTAGACTCCTGCCCACTGCTATCCCCCGTGCGAACCGCCCTCAGTCCCCGACGCGGAAGCGCTCTGCCTGCGAAGGCGGTCGAAACGCCGTTGCTGGTCGGTACCAGGAGGGACGCTCAACGGGTCGTCCGGCAACTCCACTTGCTTGATAACGGGATACTGCCCACTCCGGTCGAACAGGTCGGCTTTACCCCCCGGATCTTCACCCAGCACCAGCACCATCGTACCCTGCTTCAGAATCTTGTGGCCGGAGGAGCTGTAGCCGACACCGCCCCCCTCCACAGTCCATGCCTCAGCCCAATCGAAAATCCAGCGGGCATCGGCGTCGACCAGGCGGACGCATCCGTGGCTCGTCGGTCCGTCCGTAGGCATATCGTACTGGTGGATGTGGATGCCGCGTTCATTGTTGAAATTGAACACCCAGTACATCTCCCAATCCTCATCCGGAGGGCTCAACTCCGAGATGCGGTAGGGCTCCTTCCAGTTGAAGTTGAACCGCCCTGTCGGCGTCGGAGATTCTGGCTTGCCCGTGCTCACGACACCCCAGCGCGCCAGCTCGCCGTGTTCGTATGCAGCCCAGGCCTGGACGGTCTTGTGGATGATGAAGAGCTTGTCGTACGGCTTCGCCCCCTCGTAGTAGCGGGGGAAGGGCGAATAGGCCCTGAAGTCGATGCCGAACGTGTCCGGCACGACGAGGGTATCGCCCGGCTCCACGAACGCGAGGTCGATCCGGTTGAGCAACTCGACCAGACGTGCCCGGCGGCTTCCCTTCTCCATGTCGCCCATGCCCAGCGCCCCATAGAAGTCGTTGCGGGCCAAAACGCTGTTGTCTTCGTTGGCGTAGAGGTCGTAGTAGTCGTAATAGACCTCGGGTATGTCCTCCAGCTTGTCGCTGTGAATGGCCAGCACCTGCTCGACAGCCTGCTGGTTGATAAACGTCTGGGCAGATGCCGGGGATACCCAGGTGAACGACGATAGAAGGAGTACGACGAGTAGGACGGTTCTCATAAACGCTGCACGGCTCAATGTCACCATTACGGCCCGCACCTGGTTTGGAGCGGGAAAAAGATACGGGTCCTCGGCTAAAATCCCAGGCGCATTCCACGTTTACGCAAGGATTTTGATTCGCCTGATCAACCGCTCTGCACCCGGAGCCGCCCCATCCCCCTCCTCTCGTCCTCTCCTCCGTTCGTCCTCTCATTCTCTCTTCCCCTCTTTCTGTCCTTCACTCCTTCCCCCTT
>DASSAV010000190.1:0-8893 GCA_035699265.1 Rhodothermales bacterium | reverse complement strand
GTTCGGCGGTCGATTGCACACTTTGCACAGATTGCACGTGTTTTTCGGGCGTTTCGGGCGATTGGGGCTCTGTGGTGGATCCAGCGTGTGTAGGTTTTGCGGGGACGAGGCCGAGGGTCTGGAGAGTGTGGATGACTTCGGCGGCGATCTCTTTGATCAGGTCGGGGGAGACGGCGGCGCTCTGGCGTTGTGGGCGGTCGCTCCATCCGGCTTTGCATTTCAGGTAGAAGAAGAGGGCGCGGAGGTAGCGCGGGTCCTCCTGGGCCTGCATAGCGCAGTCGAAGGCGAGGCCGCGGGCGATGTCGATGCATTCTTCTTCGGCGTCTTCGACGGCCTGTTTGAAGGCTGGGTCTTGCTCGATCCAGTTGTAGAGGGTGCGGCGGTGGATGCCTGCGGCGTGGGCGGCGTCGGTGCGGGTGGCGCCCTGGGCGAGGCTGTTGAGGATGGCTTCCTGTCGGCTGGTGGTGTTTTCAGGTTGCATGATGTTGCTCGGCTTGTTTTTGGGAGCCAACGTATGTCTGAAAACATGTGAGGACAAGGTTATTTTTGTAACCTTGACTTTTCGGAAAAGCAGGAAAGAGGGGGGGAATGGGGGAGCGTGTCCGGCGGGGTGGAGGGTGGGGGTTTACAATCCGATATCTTTGCCGGGATTCTGGTGAAAGGTGCCGGCTTGCTTGACGTAGCCGTTGAAAGCTTGCCAGCTTTTATGCCCGCTATGCTCCTTTACACGCCGCTCGGATTTGCCGATGCGGATGGCTTGCGTGATGAAGCCGCTGCGGAGAGAATGCGCGGAGAAATCCTCGATGTCGAGTCCGATGCGCCCACCGTGCTTTTTAAGGATGATCGAGACATACTGAGCCGTTATTGCATTTTCAGCTAGCTTCTGTCCACGAAAGAAACGCCGAAAGATCGGCCCGTCGGTGATCTGTGCGGCCTGGAGCCAGGTTCTGAGTGCCACGACGGGGCAGGTCTCCGGGTGCGCTCCGTAGGGGATGCCCTTGATCAGGCCGATCCCTTCCTGGTCGGTTTTGCTATGCCTTATATACAGGTTGATACCCTCGCCCGAGATGAAGTCGACGTCAGCCACCTCGAGTCCGACGATTTCGCTTCTGCGCAAAGCTCCGGCCCAACCGATCAGGAGCAAGGCGCGGTCGCGCAGCGACGTGAGTGTCAGCTCGCCCGTCTTTTTGTCCTGGGGCAGATGCTGAATGATGCGGCGCAAGTCTTCGACCATGAGCGGTTCCGCCTTGTCCTGCCTCCGTGTTTTGTCGCGTATGATGCCTTTCCATATGGTCCGGAGCGGACCTTTCGATACGGAGGCCGGTGAGTCGTGGCCCGCTTCTTTGTGCAGCGTGCTGATGGCAGCAAGCCGGCGCTCGAGCGTGGCCAGGCTGGTTTGCTCGGCGATACTACCGAGGTACAGGCCGATGGTCTCCGCAGCAGCGGGCATCGCGGGACGGCTGTAGCGATCGCACCAGGTGACGAAGTCGGCCCAGTCACTCGCGTATGCGCGGCGTGTTGCCGGGGCTTTGCTTTTCGCGGCGTAGGCTTCGAGCCTGCGGAGCGAAGCCTCGAGTTCGCGGATCAATTCCGGGTCGACGAGTGCGTCGTCTTCGACGTTTACCTGCATGGTGTATTCCGGGGCGGCGTCCCGTTGGGTAGGACGCGGCGTGCGCTGGGGGTTCTTCATCGGTGGTGATTCATCCCGTTGCTGCTGAAGGAGGACGCTGCGCGCAGCCAAGATACAAAAGGGCTCTTACATTACAAGCGATAAGTAAAAGTTATCGCTTGTAATGTAATTAGGCAGTCGTTGCAGCTCAACTACCTTTTCCTCGGCTTTGTCTACAGGAGCGAGCCTCAGAAAGGCCGTACGTGTGTGCTACCTGGATCCCCGATCAGGTCGAGGATGACGAGGTTTAGGAATTGAGGCCAATGGAGACGTGCTGCTGCACGGATTCCGATATCTCAATGCCATTGAGATGATCAAGTATGCACCGTCCTTTTAGAGATTCGGTACTACTTGACCAGCACCATGCTTTTCGTTTCGGTCCGATTTCCCGCTTGCAGCCGGTAGAAATAGGTGCCGCTGGACAGATCGCCGCCATCGAACGAGATCTCGTACTGACCGGCGCGCTTCTCCTCGGAAACGAGCACGCGTACACGCTGTCCGAGCATATTGAATACTTCTAGCTGGACGTGTGCTTCGTTGTCGAGCGTATAGCGAATCGTAGCATTCGACCGGAATGGATTCGGGTAGCTTTGCTCCAGCCCGAACTGTAGTGGTAGATCGGAGCCGGTACCGACTGACGAGGCCGCGATGGAGACCTCCCACACGGCATCGTTGCGGTACACGAGGCTGGCGTCCTCCGCACCGGTCAAGACATCCCGGATCGCCTCAAACTTCAGCTCGGTGCCGGAGACGTCGGAGCCTTGCTTCAGCACGATCCGGTCACCAGCCCGTGCACCTTCGACGACGTTCGGAGTCAACGGATCATCTCCGATGACCATGACTACGACGGTGCTGTCCTCCACGGCGCCACTTCCGACCTGACGCGATCCGCTCCAGGCCGTAAGGTGCTCCCCTTCCGGCAGGAGCGCGGTGCGAGACACGATGTGTGCGGAGTAGCCTATGCCTTTCGGAGGGCTGCTCATCATATGGGCCTGCACCGCCACTCGCTTCCCAGCGGTCTTAGCCGTGTTTGTGGGATACGTGAAGGAGGCTGCTTCGCGCACATAGGCTACGTACCCCTGGCCGGGTTGCAGGGTGCCCACGTCATCGATGCCCAGCTCAGGCATGAAGACATTCCCGAAGTTGTCCTTCAGCAAGACGAGGTCTTCCCCAATATCAGCAACTGCCTGGCTCACCGGCATTTCGGACTCACGGAGGTAGGCAAACATGTTCCAGCCTTGCTGAAGCGCAACGGGCGTCTTGCCGGGCGCGACCAGTGCACCGGTGATGGCGATGGAGGCTGGCGCTTCCATGTAGACCTTGTATGCGCGCGTCGGCTTCCAGCTTCCAATATCGTTGATATCCGATTCCGGCGAGAAAACCTTCCCATCGCCGTCCTTAGCGAGGACGAGCTGCTCACTTACAGGCTCGAATACGGTCTCCATGTCCGACGACGACGGCTCAACGTAGCTGGATACGATATTCCAGCCTTGCTGCAAAGCAATGCTCTGCGTGGCCACGGTGCTGAACTTTCTCGCCGGCGAGTACGCGCCCGCACCATCGGCCGTCACAGCGCGGACGCGCCAGTAGTATACGGTTCCCTTAGAAAGCCCCTCTACGACCTGCGACGTACCCGATATTCCGGAGACGCCCGCGACGAGCGGCGAGAAGCCAGTGTTCGCGGAGACCTGGAGGTCGTACGACGTCGCTCCGGCAACAGCGCTCCACGATAATTCCAGTTGCATAGGGAGTCCTGCTGCATCCCGGCCGGGTGACTGAAGGATCGGAACCGTGCCGTCATTGCCTGTGCCGACGGCAGCGAATGAGGATAGTTCAAAGATGGCACCGTTGCCATAGATGCCATCCGTCCGGAGAAAGGAACTGGAGGTCGCGTACGAAACCTCGACTTCTGTGTATTCAATCTGTTCGGAGGCATCCCATACGGCAAAACGGATCGGGTCGCCGGCTTTGTATCCACCGTTCTGGCTGTAGTTGTCCGCGCCCCACGCTGCAATCGCCGTGCTGATCCCCCTCCAGACGACCACCCCGACGCAGCTTTCATCCGGAGCGAGGACTGCGATCTCATCGCCGGAAGCAAGGGGCACAGCCCCAATAACGGGCTCTATCTCAGCCGGAAGGACGACGGTAGCGTTATCCGCCGTCCGAGACGTGCAATCTGTGAAATGAACTTGCGCGGTTGCGATGGGCGCCAGGGGAGTCAGCGCAACAGCAAAGAATAGCGATCCGAATAGATACTTCACGGGATGTCGCGAGGGGCTTTGTGCAGTAGTTGCTCAAGTCGTCGCGACCTCCGAAACCGATACTATGCCAGTGTACCCTCCACTTATGCCCTGAAGCCAGGGCGAGCCTGTTTACCAACCAGGAGGCAGTTTGAAAACAACGATTCTGCGCCATTCAGGCGGATTTCGCCGCTGGCGCCGAGGTTAATGAATCCTGGTATTCCAGGATGAGATGGGTATTAACGTTATGCCTGGAGCGACCCGCGCGGACTCGCGCCGGAAGAAAGGTAATGGTGTGTTACGAAAGGTGTTCGAGTGTTCACGTGTTCATGAGTGATACCAAATCGGGTTGAACAGTTCTGTTTTCTGAGCAGATGCGAACCGCCCCGGCCTCTGCTGTCCAGGAGGGGATCTGGTTTTGCCGAAATGGTAAATCAACGACGATAAGGAGGGCCTTTCGGGGCAGGTGGTGATTTGGGGGGTGTGCTTTCCCGGGGCATGTCCTTTCTTGCGCGCCCAAGAAAGTACCAAAGAAGGGCGCATCGAATCAAAACGCGCGAATCCCCTTCCCGGCGCGCACATCGACCGAGCGGCGCGTGAACGATGGCGATCATGCGGAGGGTGTCTCGGGCGCCACTCGCTCAACCGCGCGGGGATTCCTCCCGGCGCTCGGGCCGTGATTCGACTGATTCAAGAGGGAGGCGGATTCAGGAGGAAGCTGTCTACATTGAGCACATCCTTTGCTCCGGTACGCTGCCCATGATTCGACGGGAGGCAGATGGGGAGGGGCGTTTGATTCGCTTCCGCCATTGTTCAAGTGAATAACCGGATTTAGTATGATACTGCGGATCAGGGATCGGGTCCGAGGCATGCAGGGTGAAGTTCAGGAGTGTGGGGGTGTGGGAGTAGCGGGCCTGCACGTCGGCCGCCGCTACAGCAGACGGACACCCCGGCGGTGTGCCCCTACCGGAGGGCCCTTACCACAGATACGGTATCGGCACTAGATCAGCACGTTGCCGGTCATTTCGGCCGGGGGGGTGACGCCGAGGATCTTCAGGATCGTGGGGGCGACGTCGCCGAGCTTGCCATCCTGGATGGGGCCTTTGAACTCGTCCCAGATGATGAGGTGTGGGACGAGCGCGGTGGTGTGGGCCGTGTTAGGGGTGCCGTCGGGGTTCTTCATCTTGTCGGCGTTGCCGTGGTCGGCGATGATATTGACGCTGTAGCCGTTCGCCAGTGCCGCCTCCACGACTTTCTTCGCGCAGGCATCTACCGTTTCGACGGCCTTCACCGCCGCTTCGAAGACACCAGTGTGCCCGACCATGTCGGGGTTAGCGAAGTTGAGGCAGACGAAGTTATAGTCTTTTTTGGCAATTGCCGTGGCAACCCGCTCGGCCAGTTCGGGTGCCGACATTTCGGGCTGTAAGTCATACGTCGCCACTTTCGGGGACGGGACGAGGATGCGGTCTTCGCCCTCGAAGGGCTCCTCCCGCCCGCCACTGAAGAAGAAAGTGACGTGGGGGTACTTCTCGGTCTCGGCGGCGCGGAGCTGGGCGCCCCCATTGCTGGCGATCACTTCTCCGAGCGTATTGGTGAGGTTGACTCTCGGGAAGGCCACCGGGAGGTCGAAGCTCTCGTCATAGGGCGAGAAGATGGTATAGTGGAGATCCCGGAGCATCTCGCCCCGGTCGAAGCCGTCGAAGTCCGGCTCGGTGAAGGCGCGCGTGATCTGGCGGGCGCGGTCGCCACGGAAGTTGAAGAAGACGACGGAGTCGCCGCTCTCGATGCGGGTGCCGTGCTTGCCGAAGCGGGCGCCGCCGTCGTCCTGGTAATCGATGATGCGCGGCTTCACGAACTCGTCGGTGACGCCGTCGGCGTAGCTGGCCTCCAATGCTTTCACCGGGTCGTGGTAGACATTTCCCTTTCCTTCCGTGAGCAGGCGGTAGGCGATTTCCGTGCGCTCCCATCGCTTGTCGCGGTCCATCGCATAGTAGCGGCCGACGATAGAGACGATACGCCCCACGCCGATCTCGTCCGCCTTCTTCTGAAAGAGTTTAGCGTAGGTGGCACCCGCGTGCGGATCCGTATCGCGCCCGTCGGTGAAGGCATGCACGCAGACCTGAGCCTGCTGGAGCCCGACCTCTCTGGCGAGCTGCATGAGCGCGAAGAGGTGATCGAGGGAGGCGTGAACGCCGCCGTCGGAGAAGAGCCCCATCAGGTGCAGCTTGGCGCCGTGGTGTTCTGCGTGCCGGGCGGCTTCGACCAGCTCCGGGTTCTTGAAGAAGTCTCGGTCTTCGATTTCCTTGTCGATGCGCGTGATTTCCTGGTACACGACTCGTCCGGCGCCCAGGTTCATGTGACCCACTTCGGAGTTCCCCATCTGACCTTCGGGCAGGCCCACTGCGCGTCCGGAGGCTTGCAGGCGTGCATGCGGATAACGAGCAAACAGGGAATCCAGGAAGGGCTTCTTCGCGTGGTCGATGGCACTGACCGAGGGGTCCACTGCGATGCCGTACCCGTCCAGGATGATGAGGATGTGTTTTTTGTCCATGTGTACACGACCGCGGACGACCGACCGCCGACCGCTGTTTCTGTTTTGGATTTTGGATTTTACTGGCTTCAGTCGCCCCGCTGCTCCGTGCTCACGTGGATTGGGGGGCTATGGGCGTGGGATTAGATTCTGTAGTCGGGTACTCGTTTCGTGCTTTTGCCCGTTTTCGTCTCGAACACGTTCGTGGAGCCGCACCTGGGGCAGGCGATCTGTTCTACGCCGTACTCATCAGTTCGGGTGTCCGGTTCGTCGAAGTAGTGCCGTCGGGATTTGCAATAGTACGCGCCTTTTTCCGGGTCGAGGCCTTTCCTGGGCGCCGGGATGGCCTGGAGGCGCTGGTAATACTGGCACACCGGCTGCACAGGGCATTTGTCGTGTTTCGGGTTACGCGCCGTACAGGTGTAGCGGCCATGCAGGATCAACAGGTGGTGCGCCTCTCCCCACTCGTCTTGCGGAATGACCTCCTTCAACTGCTGCTCAACTTTGTAGGGGGTATTCGCATCCTCTGTGATCCCGATCCGGTTCGCCACCCGGAACACGTGCGTGTCCACCGCGAGCGCAGCCTTGTCGAATGCGACGGCGAGCATCACCTGGGCCGTCTTCCGCCCGACGCCCGGCAGTGAGACCAGTTCGTCGTGGGTGTCGGGAATGCGGCCGCCGAATTCCGACACGATCTTACGGGCCGCATTGACGAGGTGCTTTGCTTTCTGGTTGGGGTAAGAGATGGACTTGATGATCGGGTACACGTCCTCCGGCTCGGCGGCGGCCAGCGAACGGAGCGTAGGGTAGGCCTCGAAGAACGCGGGGGTGACCACGTTCACGCGGGCGTCCGTGCACTGTGCCGAGAGGACGACGGCGACCAGTAGCTCGTACTCGTTCTTGAAGTGAAGTTCGGACTGTGGGCGCGGAATCACCTCGCGCAGGACACGGATCGTATACTGTGCGCGTTCTCGTCTGTTCACTCGTTATACTGCCGTTTCGCCCGCGAGCGCAGGGCAACCGTTGCCCTCGTTGCGGCTGTTCTGTTTGTCTGGTTGACCCGGCAATATGCGGACGAGCCGTGCGCTGCCGAAACACGCGGGGCAAGTCTCTCCAAAAATTGACAGATGGGCCGGTGGATTACTGACCGGGGGAGGTTTGGGGTGTGGGCGTGTGGGGACTGTCTCAAGAACCTGCGTCAATGGGTCACGTTTCAGGGTTCGTGTTTTACAGTATCCTACAGTATATGCCCCAGCAACTTTTCTCCTGCATCAGCTCTTGGAAGAGGTGGCGTATACGACCGCAGACCACCGACGGCCGACCGCCGCAATATGGGGATATGGGAGTTCGGGGATTCGGAGAGATCCTTCGCTCCGCTCAGGATGACATACAGGCAGATGGACAGGGATGTATCGGAGGTTTAAGGATTCGGTATTACGCCCTAGTAATTATCTGCATCCTGACGACTATGGTGCCGGGGGAGGTCCGGGGGCAGCAGATGGGGCCGGTGTTGTCGGATCAGGCTCAGTTGTCCCTCATTACGGTGCTGCCGGGGGATGAGCTGTATTCGTTGTTCGGGCACAGCGCGTTTCGGGTGTACGATCCTGCGACCGGGGTAGATGAGCTGTTCAACTATGGAACGTTCGACTTCAGCAACCCGGTTACTTTCGCCCTGAAGTTTGCGTACGGCAAGATGGACTACATGCTGTCCACCACCTCGTACCCGCGCGAGGCCTACCTGTACGCCACCTACGAGAAGCGTCCGATCATCGAGCAGGTGCTGAACCTTTCCCCCGACCAGGTCCGGGTCGTGTACCAGTTCCTCCAGACGAATGCCCTGCCCGAGAACCGGACGTATCGGTACGATTTCCTGTTCGACAACTGCTCGACGCGGCTGCGGGACGTGCTGACGACGACACTGGACGGCGACGTCCGTTTCGCGCCGGTACCGGACCCGAACGAGAGCTTCCGGCATCTGCTGGACCCATACGTGGCAGACCGGCCGTTCCTCGACCTGGGATTCGACCTCCTGCTCGGCATGCCGACGGACCGGGTGGCGACGCCCCGCGAGGCTACGTTCCTGCCCGACTATTTGATGGCATCGTTTGCGCATGCGAAGGTTACGGTAGACGGGACGATTCAGCCGCTCGTCGCGAGGACGGACACGGTTTTCTGGACGCCCAGCAGGGGCCGGAAACAGGCGGCACTCCCCTACCCTGCCATTCTGTTCTGGTTGGTTTTTGCGGGAGGCGCTGTCTTGACTTACCTGGAGGTCCGGCGAGGCGGTCCGTCCGGGCGAGTGTTCGACGGGGTGCTGTTCGGGATCGTGGGGCTTGTCGGGCTGCTGATCGCGTTCATGTGGTTCGTGACGGAGCACACGGTGACGGCGTGGAACCTGAACCTGCTCTGGGCGTGGCCGACGCACCTCGTCGCTGCCGTATACATCTGGCGCGC
>DASSAV010000189.1:0-4757 GCA_035699265.1 Rhodothermales bacterium | reverse complement strand
CCCCGCTCCCTTTTTATTTTCACCCCCCTCCTACTCTCCTACTCTCCTACTCTCTCTCCCTCTTTCTCTCGTTCCCTCATACGCTCCTACCCTCCTACCCTCCTACTCTCTCTCCCTCATTCTCTCATTCTCTCATTCTCTCGTTCCCTCCTACCCTCCTCGTCTCGTAGGCTCTTAGTCTCGTCCCCTCCCCTCTCACGACTCAAACAGGTCCCCCGTGTTCACCGGCGGCTCGAAGCCGAAATGCCCGTAGGCCCTGCCCGTAGCCATACGCCCGCGAGGCGTCCGCTCCAGAAAACCTTCCTGTATCAGGTAGGGCTCGTACACTTCCTCAATGGTCCCGGCATCCTCGCCGACGGAAACAGACAGGTTGCTGAGCCCCGTCGGACCGCCCCCGAACTTTTCGATCAGTGTCAGCAGGATGCGCGTGTCCATGTCGTCCAGCCCCTGCTCGTCTACGTCCAGTGCATTCAGTGCCCGGTCGGCAATGGCGCTCGTGATGCGTCCATCGCCCTCCACCTCGGCAAAGTCGCGCGTGCGGCGGAGCAAGCGGTTGGCGATGCGTGGCGTGCCCCGGCTCCGGCGCGCGATCTCCATCGCGCCCTCGTCGGTGATCTCGATGCCCAGGATGCGCGCCGAGCGTTGCACGATCCGCTGGAGAAGGTCCGCCGTGTAATAGTCGAAGCGGAAGTCGATGCCGAAGCGGGCGCGAAGCGGGGCCGTGAGCAGCCCCTTGCGCGTCGTAGCCCCGACCAGCGTAAAGGGCGGCAGCGTAATCTTGATGCTGCGCGCGTTCGGGCCGGAGTCGATCACGATGTCGATGTGATAATCTTCCATCGCGGAGTAGAGGTATTCCTCCACCACCGGGCTCAACCGGTGGATCTCGTCGATGAACAGCACGTCGCCCTCGTTCAGGTTCGTGAGGATGCCCGCGATGCTCGCAGGCTTGTCCAGCACGGGCCCGCTCGTCGTCTTGATGCTGGCCCCCATCTCCTCCGCGACGATGTACGCCAGGGTCGTCTTGCCGAGGCCCGGCGGCCCGGATAACAACACGTGATCCAGCGACTCACCCCGCTGCAATGCGGCAGTCAGGAAGATGCGCAGGTTGTCCTTGATCTTCTGCTGCCCGATGAACTCGTCGAGCGCAGGCGGGCGCAGCGCCCGCTCAAGATCCTCCTCCTGCCCTGACCTGCCGGGGCTGACCGCCCCCCCTTGTTTATCTATCATGGCTACACGATGTATTTTGCCGTATCAAAACTCAAGAAAACAGATTTCCACACGCCCCTCTCACCCCTCCCCCTCACGTCATGTCGAGCCCCCAGTAAAACAAGTTCTCCGTCCGTGCGGTCATGACACCACGCCACCGCCTCACAAACCCACCCTCCCCATCGAATCGTGACCCGTGCGCCGGATCAATCCCCGCGCGTTGAGCGAGTGGCGCAACACCGAAACTGTCCCGATCTACCGCCCAACCCTGGCGCGCCGCTCGGTCCGATCCGGGCGCCGGGAAGGGGATTCAGCGCGTTCCGATTCGATCGCCCTTCTTTGGTCCTTTCTTGGGCGAGCAAGAAAGGACATCCCGAACACAAGCTCACCCCCAAAAGAAACGGCTCATTCGGATTAGGTATCACTCGTTCCAGCACCTCATGTCATTAGCAGCAAAGTCGAGACATCCCACAAACCAGCACCATCCTCCAGAGCTGCCATGCTAAACTTTTTCAACAGCTCTCCTGAAGACGTGAACACCCCGACACACACCCACAATATAGATCCCCGCCCGTGACATACCCCCGTCACAGCGCCCCACGCACCCGAATACGACAAAGTACCCACCACAAACGACAACCCACTCGAAGACGCTAACACGCGAACACCTGAACACTCGAACACAATTCACACGCAAAGAATTCTTACCAGGTTGACAAACACCGGCCTTTGCTCTAGGTTTAAGGCATTATGTTTGCTGTCGACCATATCCTCATTTCAGACGAACTGCTCGACGCGCCGTTCTCCTGCAATCTCGGCGCATGTCTGGGCTCCTGTTGCGTCCAGGGCGATGCCGGCGCTCCACTCGATCCGGACGAGCGCGACACCCTGGAAACTCTGCTCCCCATCGTTCGGGATCGCCTCCGCCCCGAAGCGCTTCGCGTGATCGAAGAACGCGGCGCCTGGGAGGAAACGCGGCCGGGCGCCTTCGCTACCACCTGTGCGGATGACGGCGCGTGCGTATTCGTCGCCTACGAAGGCCGGGTAGCGACCTGCGCCCTCCAGCGCGCCTATGCCGAAGGGCGCACAGACTTCCCGAAGCCTGTCTCGTGTCACCTCTACCCGATACGGGCTCAACAGTTCGGAGAGATCGAAGCCCTCAACTACGAACAGATCCCCCTCTGCAACCCGGCTCGCAAGCATGGGTGCCGCCACAACGTCCAGGTGGTAGATTTCCTCCGCGAACCCCTCCAGCGCAAGTACGGCGCAGCGTGGTATTCCCGATTCCGTGAAGCCGTCGATGCACGACGTATGGCGCTTGGCATCACCCCAGGACCGCGACACGATCAGAACGTGCAAGGGCCAGATACTGAGTGACGTGTCGCTATGCTGAATCTCCAACAGAAACAATCCCTCCAGCAAAAGCTGTCGCCGCAGCAGATCCAGTACATCAAGCTGCTGCAGCTTCCTACGCTTGCGCTGGAGCAGCGTATCAAAGCCGAGATGGAAATCAACCCTCTGCTCGAAGAAGGAGCAGAGGAGGAGTTGGAAGAAACGGCGAATGAGGAAGAAGCCGGGGACGAAGAACCGGAAACCGAGGAGGCCCAGGCCGCTAAGGAGGAAGAAACACGGGAGGAGGAACGTAAGGAAGAGGACTACGACTGGGACGAGTACCTCAACAGCGCCGAAGATCTCTACGGGTACAAGGCGCGGGTCGACGACAGCGACGACGAAGACCGCCGCGAAATGCCGCTCCCGGCCGGCACGAGCATGGCCGAACATCTCTACGACCAGTTGGCCTTCCTGGCCCTGGACGAACCCGAACAGGTCATCGCCGAGCAAATCATCGGCTCGATCGACGACGACGGCTATCTCCGCCGCCCCATCGACTCCATCATCGACGACATCATCTTCAACCAGGGCATGATCGTCAGTGAAATGGACGTCGAGCGGGTGCTGAAACGGGTGCAGCAGCTCGATCCCGTCGGCATTGGCTCGCGCAGCCTTCAGGAATGCTTGCTCGTCCAACTCTACAGCCTGCCGGAAGATACCCCTGGCGTCGACGCCGCCATCCGCATGCTCGAAGAAGCCTACAAGGCCTTCACGATGAAGCACTTCGAGGCCATCCAGAAAAAACTCAACGTTTCTGGTGAGGAATTGAAGGAGGCATTTGACATCATCCAGCGCCTCAATCCAAAGCCCGGCGAGGGAGAGTTCTCGGCCCAGCAGAATTACATCACCCCCGACTTCAGCGTCCAGTTCGTCGAAAACGAGTTCGTCATCACGCTGAACGGACGCAACGCCCCGCAGCTTCGCATCTCCCGCCAGTACGTGCAGATGCTCCAGCAGCTCTCGGACGACAAGAAACGGGGCCGTCCCGCCGCTTCCAACAATGGCATCGGCACGGAAGCCAAGGTCTTCCTGAAAAACAAGATGGAAGCGGCCCGCTGGTTCATCAACTCGATCAACCAGCGGCGGCACACCATGATGAAGGTGATGCACGCCATCGTCGAGCTGCAGCAAGACTTCTTCAAGTACGGCGAAGGCCACCTCCGGCCCATGATCCTCAAAGACATCGCCGAACGGATCAGCATGGACATTTCTACCGTCAGCCGCGTCGTCAACGGTAAGTACGTCCAGACCGAGTTCGGTGTCTACGAGCTGAAGTACTTCTTCTCCGAAGGGCTCTCCACCGAGAGCGGCGAAGAGATCTCCAACAAGGAGGTCAAGGCTATCATCGAGACCATCATCGCGGGCGAAGACAAAAAACGCCCCCTCTCCGACCAGAAGATCGCCAAAATGCTCGAAAAGCGCGGCTTCCAGATCGCCCGCCGCACCGTCACCAAGTACCGCGAACAACTGGGCGTCCCCGTAGCCCGCCTCCGTAAAGAGATCGTCCTCTCCTGACCCCCCATACCCCGCTCCCACCCCCTCCCCACGCACCTTCGTCCTTTCCCACATTCCCTCTTTCACCCTCTCCCCCTTTCATCCTCTCCCCCTTCTCCCTTTCTCCCACTCCTTCTTTCTCCCTTTCTCCCTCTCATGCCCGCCCTCCCCTCCACCGTCGAACTCTGTGAGGTCGGTCCCCGCGACGGCTTCCAGTTCGAGGAAAAGCCGATCCCGACGGACCTTAAGGTGGAAATCATCGGCATGCTCGCCGCGGCCGGACTGAAACGCATACAGGCCACCTCCTTCGTCCACCCGAAATGGGTCCCCCAGATGGCAGACGCGGAAGAGGTGCTCCGCCGGCTTCGTCAGTTGGACGGCGCCGTCTACACCGGCCTCGTGCTGAACACGAAAGGGCTCGAACGCGCCCGCGACGCAGGACTCACGCACGTCGACCTCTCCATCGCCACGAACGAGCAGCACAGCCGCGACAACGTCAATATGACGGTCGATGAGGGCATCGCGCAGGCGGAGGAAATGGTGCGCCGCGCCCGCTCGTACGGCATGAAAGCACAGGTAGGATTCCAGACAGTCTTCGGCTACCACGCTCCCGGCGATACCCCCGTGCAGAAGGTCGTCGACCTCGCCCTGCGCTTCGCCGAAAG
>DASSAV010000188.1:0-4953 GCA_035699265.1 Rhodothermales bacterium | reverse complement strand
CATTTCATAGATCGGCTGGTGCAGCGTCGAGAGCCCGATGTAGCTGCTGAGCTGGATGTCGTCGAACCCGACGAGCGCCACGTCATCCGGCACCGAAAGGCCCGCCTCCTGGATTGCCCGGAGCGCGCCTACCGCCTGGATATCCGAAGCCGCGAACACCGCCTCCGGCCGGTGCGTCAGCGACAGGATCGCGCACATCGCCTCGTATCCGGCCTGCTCCGTGTATCCGTGATTGTGGCCGTCCCGGCTCGCCACGATGCAGGCGTCGCGCTGCGGCAACCTGGCCTCGCCCAGCGCCCGGAGGTAACCGGCCCGGCGCTGGATGGAGGGGACCGACTCCGGATTGCCCAGGATCAGCCCGATGCGCCGGTAGCCCAGGTCGAGCAGGTGGCGCGTGGCGACGTACCCCCCGCGCTCGCTGTCGACGGAGACGGAGTCGAATTCGGGCCGGAACGCATCCACCAGCACGACGGGCTTTTCGCTCTGCTTCAAACGCTCGATCCAATCGGCGGAAAGCGGGGTTGAGAGGAGGAGGACGCCTGCCGCGAGACCCTTCTGAAGCGCCCTCTCGAGTTGTCCTTCGACGTCCTCCAGCGTGTGCGAGGGGAGCACGAGGAGGTCGAAGTCGCTTCCCTGGAGGCGGTCGTGGATACCCCGCATCACCTCCATGAAGAAGTAGCTCGTCAGCATCGGGAGCACAGCCGCGACGAGGTGCGACCTCTGCCGGGCCAGGCTCTGGGCCGAGGCATGCGGCTGGTATCCGAGTTGGGTAGCGATGTCGAGGACGTGCTGCCGCGTGCGTTCGGAAACGCGGGGCTGGCCGTTCAGCACACGGGAGACCGTCGCGATGGAGACGCGGGCCCGCTCGGCAATGTCGTAGATGGTGACGCCCACGCCGCAATGAGGGAAGGGTGACTTGTGTAAGCGCTTACGCGCGCCTGCGACGATAATATCACCAATTCATCAATTCTGCAAAGGGCAAATGTATTTACCCGTTCCACACGCGAAAAAAGTCCTGATGTATTGTTCAGAATGACACAGCAGCGCGCATACACTGTAATTTTCGAGGACTGGTATAAGTGGAATGAACCCAGTGGTTTACGTAAACAAAAAACGGGACATCCTCGGGGTTGAAACCGAAAATGTCCCGTTGTGTGGAGGTGCCGGGAGTCGAACCCGGGTCCGAATGGCGGTACACGTCAAGCGTCTACATGTGTAGCCTACCTACTGAAGCTCACCTGCGTCGTCTGCCGGTAGGCCAGGCTAGACACAGGCCAAGGCTGATTGGTTCTTATCGCTTCGGTACAGCCGGAACCGTTACGACCAGTCTATCAGAATTTGATGCCTCTGTACCTGTGAATAGACACACATGGCGAGAGACAGACAGCGGGCTTTAAGCCGCCATCGCGTACGAGTAATCGTTCGCAGTTGCAATTTCCTGGCGAGATTGTACGAGCATACCAGGAAGCTCGACACGCAGCCTGCTGCACAAACCACCCGTCGAAGCCGGAACACCCCCATATTTGTAAAAGAACGCCTCGCTTCCGAGGAGTTAATTGTTACCCGGACAGGGGGGAGGGGTTCCCGTTTTCAGGCTCAGGAGACGACTTTATCCTTCGGCGGAGCGCCGACGGCTTCGAGCCCCCGCTCCTCCATCGCCTCGTTTAACGCGGGCAGGACGGCTGCCTGAAGGCTTTTCTTGAGGTAGGGTATTTCGGTCCGGCCACCGGTTATGTATTCCCGGTACGGGTTGAAGAAGACGCGGACGTAGTTGCCGCCTATCGGCACCGCCTCCACGTAGATGGTCACCCGGTAGAGTCCCCATTTGCTGAGCGTGCGGGGCTTCGTGCGTACCGCGTTTTCGAGCGGTGAGGGCTGCACGTCCCAGCCGGCGTCGGCCAGGGCCGTGCGGATGAGGGGCATGACCTCCTGCCGGGGCGCGAGGGAGTCCGGGACGGCGTAGTCCCGGTACAGCGGGGAGAGCCGGGGTGTGCAGGCAGAAAGGAATGCCAGTCCGACGAGGAGGGCTACCGTGGGAGCGTAGCGTAGTGAGGCACGCATGGGGCTGACCGAAGGAGCAGTTCAGCGAAAATGAACGGGCTGATGCACGGAAAGTTCACCCAAAAGAAAGGCCGGGCGAACACGCTCACCCAAACGTGTCCGCCCGGCAACGCGGAGGCCTTCCGCGGAGCAGCGCTATCACTGCACCGTAGAAGCTCCAGTTAAGGAGGCGTACTGGAGCTTCGTCTTCCGTAGATGCAAGGTGCGTGCCAAAGTGCATACCCTTCGGCCTAGCCATAACATGAACGAAATAAAGGGGCTAGCGGGAGTATCTGTGCAGCCGAATATACAGCCGACCACGGGAGTGTACAGTGCGGCGGACCGTCCGTTTAACAGGCCGTGAGCCGGGAGGAGGAGGAGCGGAATCTGTTCGGCCTTTGCGAGGGCAGGCCGGTCAACGTGCGGATCTTTCTTCCGCTTCCGTGTCCTCGCTTACCGCGATGGCGCCCGCGAGAAAGTCGAGCATGAGTTCGTTGAATTCTTCGGGGCGCTCGATCATGGGGGCGTGGCCGCAGCGTTCGAGGAAGTAGAGCGTGGCGTTCGGCAGCCGCTCCAGGAACTCGTAGCCTACAACCGGAGGGGTAATCAGGTCGTCCTGCCCCCAGACGAGCAGGGTGGGCGTGGTGATGCTTTCGAGGTGCTCGGTGACCGTATCGGACTTCGTGGAGCGGGCCATCTTGATGAGGCGCATCACACGAGAGCGATTGTTGACGATGGCGAACATGTCTTCCACGAGTTCCTCGGTGACGTGTACGGGATCGTAGAAGGTTACGGCGGCGCGCTCGCGGATGAAGTTGCGGTCCTGGCGGCGGGGCGTGGACGAGCCGATGTTGACTTCATAGATGCCCGACGCCCCGGAGAGAATCATGGCCGGAATGGACTCTGGGTATCGCAGCGCGTAGATGAGCGCGACGTGCCCCCCCAGGGAGTTGCCGACGAGGACGGCAGGCCCGACGCCGAGTTGCAGGAGAAAGCCCCGGACGTATTCTACGAGGCCCCCAACGCTGGTCATCGTGAGGGGGAGATCGTAGATCGGCAGGACAGGAACGAGAACGCGATAGCCGCTTGCCGCGAGCGCGTGCACCGAATCGGTCCAGTTGCTCAGGTCGCCCAGCATGCCGTGAAGGAGTACAACCGGTACGGAAGCAGTCCGAGGGCCTTCGTCAATGTACTGGTAGTCGGACGCTTTGCGTACCTGGATGGAGGATCCGGACATATGGAAACGCTACTCCTCGAGGGCTGGACGGGGTAAAAGAACAATTTACTTCGTTTCGCGGAATAACGCGAATAAAGTGCCGAAGTCTGGTGAAGGCGAACAACCAGGCCATACAGGCGTTGTAATAACACAGATCGAGCGGTATATTAGCAAGTCTGGACCTACCGACAATTAAGAGACCAGTAAGAGAGAGGATATCCTATGCCGTGCGGACGTAAGCGGAAGCGTCATAAGATCGCCACGCACAAGCGCAAGAAGCGCCTTCGTAAGAATCGACATAAGAAGAAGAACCGTTAGGCGGCGCTTCGTGACGTTGGAATATTGATCAAGAAAGCTGCGGCCGGTGATCCGGCGGTGGCTTTTTTGTTTGTTCCGGGGAGCGGCCCCGAGCGGGTGGGGGCGAGCCGTTTCATTGTTGGCACGTTCTTTCCTTTGTTTTTCCCAGAACAGGATATAAACTGGGGCGCGATCTGTGTGCGCGCCCGGTGCGGAATCCCACGATGCCTCGCGAGAGCGTATCTTAGGGACCCGGTTTACGTCCATTCCCGCAACCACGTACAAGGCATACATGAAGGAATACTCGTTGGGTAACGTTATTCGTGCAGGTGCGCTGGGAGCGCTCCTCGGTGGGGCTGCCGGATTCACGCTCGGGATCGTGCTCGCGCCGGAACGAGGCCAGCAGCTTCGCAGGAGGATGGCCTATCGGCTGGAACATCTGGGCGAGCAGCTGGGCGCCTTCCTGGAACAGGCTATTTCGCCGGAGGTGGATACGGAAGCGCGGCGATCGGGCGATGCGGTCGTGGAGGACGCGCGCACGCGCGCGCAGCACATCCGGAACGACATCGATGCGCTGATCGGAGAGATCAGGCGTCAGGCGCCTTCCCGGCCTTCCGCCGCGGGTGAACAATAAGCCGCCCGCAAGCGATTCCAGGGTCCCCAAGTCTGATCGCCATGCCCAACTTTACACTTCTGCTTCCACCCGCCGAAGGAAAGCAGCCGGGAGGCAACCCGTTTGCGCCGGACATGTTCGACTATCGCTCGTCGAATACCTTCAACTATTTCAGCGAGTTGAATTCGGAGCGGCGCCGGTTGATCGACGCCCTTCAACACGTCATTCGCGAGGGGGGCGACCTGGAGGCCTTTTTCGGCCTGAAAGGATCCAGTCTGGAGGAGGCGATCCAGGCCGACCTGGAGGTCTTAAAGGCCCCGCTCATGTCCGCGCTCGACCGCTACAGCCCCGGCGTCATGTACCAGGCAATGGATTTCACCGGCCTGCCTACGGGGGCACAGCGGCGGCTGCTGGAGAACGGGATCATCTTTTCTGGGCTCTTCGGGCTGCTCCGCCCGGACGATCTCATCCCGAATTACCGCCTGAGCATGGATGCCGCGCTGCCGGAGATCGGAAAGGTAACCGGCTACTGGCGCCCGAAGTTGAGCCCGGTGCTGAACCGTGAGGTGGCGGGGCGCGTGGTGTGGAACCTGCTTTCCAGCATGCACCAGGAGGCGTGGGACGACGATCACAGCTACAAGCAGATGGTCGTCGTAAAGTTTGTAAAGGAGCAGGGGGGAGAGCGCAAGGTTCTTTCTCACGGCGTAAAGCCCCTGCGGGGGCAGCTCGTTAATTACATCGTGCGCGACACGGTGGAAGAGGTGGAGCAGCTCAAGGCGTGGGACAA
>DASSAV010000187.1:0-2140 GCA_035699265.1 Rhodothermales bacterium | reverse complement strand
ATGGACTGCGCAAGTTCTTGAACGTCCTGCATGAGGGCCGATCGTGCTGCCATGAATGGTACCGGTCAAAGGGCCAAACGATGATTCGTGCGTATGGGTCTGGACTTACGAAATGCTCGCCACGCTCCGTCCACTATCAGTCGTCCGAACCGCGTCCGCGGCATTTCAAGGTAGTTTTAATATTGCTTGGAAAGCTGTTCGAGCCTGCGTTTCGTATCTCGCTCTGCGATGTCCTGCCGCTTGTCATACAGTTTTTTCCCTCGGGCCAATCCGATTTCCACCTTCACCCGTCCGTTCTTCAGGTAGAGCGACAGTGGAATGATGGTATACCCCTTCTGCGCCGCCGCCTTTCCCCACCGCTCGATCTCCTTCCGGTGAAGGAGCAGCTTGCGGGGACGCATCGGATCGTGGTTGAACAGATTGCCGTGGGAGTAAGGTGAAATGTGGCAGTTCATCATCACCATTTCGCCACCTCCTACTACACAATATGCATCCTGAAGGTTGGCGCGCCCGTCCCGCAGCGCCTTCACCTCGGTACCCTGAAGGACGACGCCTGCTTCCAACGTCTCGTCGATGTGGTACTCGTGCCGCGCCTTCCGGTTGGACGTGATCACTTTTACGCTATCAGCCATATACATTCATGCCTCCAGGCCGGGCGACTTCCAGCAAACCGTAGGCCAGAGTGCGTCTATTCCTCACTGGCCGTGCCTTTCTCCCTCGAATCCTCTTCTGCCAAAGTTATGAACGGCAGCTCCGGGATTTCATCCAGAATATCGATGTAAAATAACTGGTGGCAGAACTCGGTCAGGCTCGCCACGGCGAGGTCGTCCAACCGGACCCGCAGATCGTCGCGGTAGAATTCGTGCAAAACCGGCGAAGTCTCCTGCGCTTGCACCCAGACGCCCCGCTGCGCGTCTGCGGCCTCGGCTGCGGCCCGAAGGGTGTGTACCATGGCGGCCGTACCCTCTCCCTTTCGCGCCGCGAACAGCCCCCATACCATCGGGTAGTTCGACAATTCATACCACTCCTGCCCCAAGTCGAGCGCCAGCCGATCCGTCTGCAAAAAGGGCACGTCGTTGCCCACGATCAGGCTGGCATCTTCTGGGGCATCGAGAAGCTGCGTCACCGATGGTGCCGGGTACGGCTTAAACGTAGTCTCGGATCCGTAGTGCTCGCGCAATACGACCCGGGTGACGAGCGCCTCCGTGGCATACACCGGATCGAATGCCACACCGCGGATCGGCTCGCCCAGGCCGCGCCGAAGTACGATCTGCGCAAACGGATACTTCCATGACGCCAGCGCTACGGCCGGCAGCAGGTCGAAGGTGTCCGGTGCTCGGGCCGCTGACAGCGTGGGAACGAGGGCCACGTCGACCGCAGCCTGCTCCAGCAGTGCCGCACAAACGCGCGGCGGCTCCCGAACGATCTCCAGATCCGGCGAAACCGCGCCGGACGTGATGCCCGAGAGGAAAAATTCTGCAGACGGGGTATTCCAGATCGCCAGTCTCATACCGTCACTCTTTGACGCTCCGTGAGTCGTTCACTTGCACTGGGCAACCCGTAAAAAGGAAAACCGCCGGAGACCTGGCCCTCGGCGGCTTTCCACAATTCCGGACGAGCCGGATCGCAGCAGCGTTCTGGCTCAGGCCATGTCGCGCGATTTCTCCTTGATACGCGCCGCCTTGCCGCGCAGATTGCGCAAGTAAAACAGCTTTGCGCGGCGCACTTGCCCTCTCCGCACGACCTCGATCTTGGCGATCTTGGGCGAATAGATCGGGAAGATACGTTCCACACCAACTCCGTTGGAGACTTTACGCACCATGAACGTGCGGCTGGCCTGGGACCCGCGAATACTGATGACGACACCCTGGAACTGCTGGATGCGCTCCTTGTCGCCCTCGATCACGCGGACATGAATGTTCACGGTGTCGCCCGGTGCAAATTCGGGGATGTCGTCGCGAAATTGTGTCGCCTCGACCAGGTTCAACAAGTCAGTAGCCATGGCGCACCTCCTTTTATCTAGATTTCAGGTTTCTAAGTTCAAACAGGTTGATCCCACATAACCTTCGGCATGCGCCGACGATGTCAGGGCCTACAAGCAGTCATTGTTCGAGTAAATCCGGGCGCCGCGTTTGCGTCC
>DASSAV010000186.1:0-3727 GCA_035699265.1 Rhodothermales bacterium | reverse complement strand
GGCGGACACTGTCACCAGGCATGGACGCTCGATCTCCGGGACAAGGCTCAGGGACGGGCATGAGAGCACCAGGGAGCTACCTGTCACGCTGCACCAGCTCCTCCGCTGGAGATAACATACGTTCATTACCGTACGGACGGACATTACCGTACGGACGGAAAACTTGTTTTCCTGGGGGCTCGCAATGACAGCCGTAGTTAGAAGGTATAACCGGATTTGGTATGACCACAGACAGATACGTGCAAAGTGTGCAATGGTGCGTCCTGTATAGGCTGGAACAAAGCAACAACCGTCAGATCCGTTACAATTCACCGCCACAACCAACAACCGACCACTGACCCCCGACAATGGACAAAAACGTGCAAAGTGTGCAACCAGTACCCGTTCTGCAGAACGCTCGTGCAAACCTGGGAGATGCCCTGGAAGACCCGAGGGTATTGTGCTCTATCGAATCGAGGCCCGTGCGCCGGATCAATCCCCGCGCGTTGAGCGAGTGGCGCAACACCGAACAGTCCCATCCTACCGCCCAACCCACTCGTCCTTCTCTCCCCCTTTCCCCCTTTCTCCCTTTCCCCCTCTCTCCTCCGGCCGCCCTTCTTTGGTTCTTTCTTGGGCGAGCAAGAAAGAACATCCAGGGACCACCACACAGCCCGAACCACGAAACATCCCGAGCGACTACGCCACCCTGTCCCCCTGTCACAACAGCTACCGACCACTGACCACCAACAACTGACCACGAACAAACCGTCAGATCCGTTACAATTCGCACCCACTCCCGACAATCCGCCACCAGGTACAAAGAACCAGGAACAAAGACCCATGCCCGAACACTTCTTGACTATTTCGAGGCCACATGTATCTTAATCCCGTACTGAACGTGCTGCCCGCCGCCGCTATTCTAGGTGCCGCTGACTGGGGTATCCTGCCTTCTCGGGAACGCCGAAGAAGCGCTTCCGGGAAATCCCATCTCAGGTGATGGACTGGCCGGACCGGGCTGTACGTTCAAGCGTATAGCATCTTGAGCCCGTCGTTGAACTGAAGAACGTGCGGACAGACCGTCCGCGCGCCGCAACCGGAGGTGAAGCGTATGAATGTCTACGATGCCGATCACATCAGAAACGTAGCCTTGCTGGGGCACCAGGGGAGTGGCAAGACCATGCTGTCCGAAGCCATGCTCCTCGTCAGTGGTGCCCTCAAGCGCATGGGCAGCATTCAGGAAAACAACACGGTAAGCGACTACCACCCGAGCGAGCACGAGCGGCAGATGTCCGTCTTCGCCTCCCTGCTGCACGCCGAGTGGAAAGGACACAAGATCAATGTTATCGACACACCCGGCTTCCCCGACTTCGTCGGCGAGGTCATCGCTTCCCTCCGCGTAGCCGACACGGCGGTTTACGTGATGAACGGGGTGGAGGGCGTCCAGGTAGGCACCGAACTGGCCTGGGCCTATGGCACGATGATCGGCAAGCCCTCCATGTTCGTCATCAACCACATCGACCACGCGAAGTCGGATTTCCGCAGCCTCGTCAAGCAGATCCAGGATCGTTTTGGCCGCGGGGCCACCGTCATGCAGATCCCGTCCGGACCGAACTCCCACGCGATCATCGACGTCCTGCTGATGAAGCAGCTTACGTTCGGCAAGGACGGTTCGGTGGAGGAGGGTGAGATCGATGCCGAACACGTGGCGGAAGCGGAAAGCCTCCACAACGCGCTCATCGAGGACATCGCCGAGAACGATGAGGGCCTCATGGAGCTCTACTTCGAGAAAGGATCGCTCACGGAGGACGAAATGCGGCAGGGACTCCACGTAGCGATGCTCAAACGCCAGCTCTTCCCCATCTTTCTGACGAGTGCGACCGAGCTTACCGGCGTCTCCCGCCTGATGAGCTTCATCGACAACGTGCTGCCTGCTCCGACCGAAATGCCCCCCGCCGATACGACGAAGGGCCAGCCGGTCGCCGCCGACCCGGCCGGACAGGCGATTGCCTTCGTCTATCACACCATGTCCGAACCCCACGTGGGCGACTACTCCTTCTACCGCGTCTTCTCAGGTACGCTGGAACAGGGCATGGACCTGGAAAATGCCCAGACGGGTGCGCTGGAACGCCTCGGCCAGCTCTTTGCGATCAATGGACACGACCGCGACCCCGTCCAGAAGATGGTCGCGGGCGATCTCGGGGCGCTGGTCAAGTTGAAGAACACCCACACCAACAACACGCTCCGCCCGAAAGGCAGCAACGTGGTCATCCGTCCCATCGAATTCCCTGAGCCGCGCTTCACGACTGCCATCACCGCTGCCCGAGAAGGCGACGAAGACAAGCTCGCCCAGGGCCTCCACCAGCTGCACGAGGAGGACCCGTCGCTTTCGATGGTTCACGATCAGCACCTGAAACAGCTCGTCCTGGGTGGTCAGGGAGAGTTGCACCTCGACGTGGTCCGCTTTCGGCTGAAGGATCGCTTCGGGGTCGACGTCGAGTACCACAAGCCGCGCGTGGCCTACCGGGAGACCGTCCAGTCGCAGGCACGGTCGTCCTACCGCCACAAGAAGCAGACCGGTGGGGCCGGCCAGTTTGCAGACATCTCCATGCTGGTCGAGCCCATCAATGGCGACTTCGTGCCGCCCGCCGACATCAGCGTGCGCGGGAAGACGGTCCTCGACACAGCCTGGGGCTCGAAAGTCGAGTTCATCGACGGCATCGTCGGGGGCGTGATCGACATGCGGCGCTTCTTCGGGGCCATCCAGAAGGGCGTCCAGGAAGCGCTCCAGGATGGCCCCATCGCCGGATACCCCGTCGGCAACGTCCGCGTGGTGACCTACGATGGAGGCATGCACCCGGTCGACTCCAACGAGAACGCCTTCAAAACCGCCGCCCGGATGTGCTTCCGCGATGCCTTCCGCCAGGCAAGCCCGGTCCTCCTGGAGCCCATCTATAACCTCGAAGTCACCGTGCCCGGCGACTATACGGGCGACGTCATAGGCGACCTGAACACGCGGCGCGGACGCATCCAGGGCATCGAGGCCGAAGGCGTCTTCCAGAAGATCATGGCCCAGGTGCCGGAGGCGGAGCTGTACCGGTACTCCACGTCGCTGCGCTCCATCACGCAGGGCCGAGGCATCCACCGCGCCACCTTCAGCCACTACGAACCCATGCCCCGCCACGTCCAGGACAAAGTAGTCGCCGAATCCGAGGAACTAGAGGCTGCATAGAAGGCTGTTGAGAAGACGTTACTATAGCATCACTCAAGACTATTGGAATCGTCAT
Source organism: Rhodothermales bacterium (assembly GCA_035699265.1). Taxonomy (GTDB): domain Bacteria; phylum Bacteroidota; class Rhodothermia; order Rhodothermales; family DASSAV01; genus DASSAV01. The sequence goes on along the minus strand of DASSAV010000186.1, from coordinate 464 downwards.
CCTCGCGCAGGCGGACACGAGCGCAGCGACTGATACCAGTTCTGTAAAACGCTAGTGCAAGCTTGGGAGGCTATTTGGTATAGCGGAGCATATTCAACTCCTCCCTTATGGTCATTGATTTATTCTTTCGGCAAAGCAGAACGTGCTCGCCTCGCTATCCGCCTCCCATCGAATCGTGGATCCGCGCGCCGGATGAATCCCCGCGCGTTGAGCGAGTGGCGCAACACTTCACACCTATCCGGCCTACCGCCCAACCCTGGCGCGCCGCTCGGTCCGATCCGGGCAGCGGGAAGGGGATTCAGCGCGTTCCGATTCGATCGCCTTTCTTTGGTCCTTTCTTGGGCGAGCAAGAAAGGACATCCCTCAGGAAAGCACATTCCCTCCAGCAAAGCACCCCCCCGAACCGCCCCCTTATGGTCGTTCATTTGTTCTTTCGGCAGAGGAAGAGAAGCGCCCCTCCTGGA
>DASSAV010000185.1:0-2310 GCA_035699265.1 Rhodothermales bacterium | reverse complement strand
GAATTGCACTGCGCATTTGGGGAGCTTCCGGAATCATACTTTCTCCGCCATGAGCAATACAGTACCTGACCTCCGGCGTTCTCCGCGGTGGAACGTGCTTCCCGTCTTCCTGATACTCGGCCTTATGGCGAGTGCTTGCAGCAGCACGCGTCCTGGTCGAACCTCCTCGGCCATTCTCCCGCAAAATAGAACAGAGGCTCCACGGTACATCATAAGTCCCTATCTCTTTGGGGCTCGTCTGGACATCTCTCAGATCCGCGCCGAGGAAATCACGGGCATCAATTACGCCTTCGCGCTCGTAAACGACAAGGGGGAGATCTACTTCCGGAATCCCGAGCGAGCCGCGCAGCACCTGGCGCAATTGCAGGCGCTTAAAGCAAAGAACCCGAACCTCAAGATCATCATATCGGTGGGCGGGTGGGGAGCAGACGGCTTTTCGGATGCGGTGCTGACGGACGCCTCTCGTGAGAAGTTTGCTGCAAGCATCATTGAGATGATCAAAAACTATGGCCTCGACGGGGTCGACCTGGACTGGGAGTACCCCGGCCAACCCGGCCCCGGCATCAAGTACCGCCCCGAGGATAAGCACAACTTTACGCTAGCCCTGAAGACCATCCGTGAACATCTCGACCACCTGAGTGACGAGCGTGGACGTTCGGGGTACGACCGCTACAAGCTCACGATCGCTACGGCGGGTGGTGAGTACTTCGAGCATACGGAAATGGGCAAACTGCATCAGTACCTGGACTACGTGAACGTCATGGCCTATGATCTCTTCGGCAGTGGTCCCATTACGGGCTTTCACTCCGGCCTGGATCAATCCGACTTTCCCGGCGCCGCAACGCGCACGACCGTCAATTTGGTGGAGCAGCACCTCGCCGCCGGCGTCCCGCCGCGCAAGATCGTAGTCGGATCAGCATTCTACGGAAAGGGGTGGGCGGGTGTGAACCCGGCACATAACGGGCGGAACCAGCCCTACGAACGCGCCTACGGCAGATTCTCCTACCGCGTGTTGGTCGAGCAGTATATCAACAAGAACGGATTCCGGCGTTACTGGGATGATGCGGCACAAGCTCCTTATCTGTGGAATGCCGACTCCACCATCTTCATTGGCTATGACGACCCGCAATCGCTTCGTGCAAAGGCAGCATATGTAAAGAAAATGGGCCTGGGCGGCATGATGTGGTGGGAACACAGCCAGGACTACAACAATGAGCTTCTGGATGCTGTCTACGAGACCTTCTACGAGTAATACAGAGTACCGGCGGTTCACTTGCGCCTCACGCACGGCCCTGCGCGAAGTGCTGCTGGTCTGCAGAGTACCATTCTTCAGTATGCGGGCGCAACGCTGAGGAGGGTTCTCGCACGTTGCTGCCGGAAGATTTTCAGCGTATCCCCGGCTAACCGTCAAGACGCAACCGGCAACGTCATGACACCGTAGTGGATCCGGAGCATCCGCCCTTACTACCCCTACCGGCCTGGTCTCTACTATGACGCTGCGCTTCCTGGCGCTGTTTACCCTCGTCCTCTGTGGCCTTGTCCCGACCTTCACTTCGACGGTCGCGCGGGCGCAGACGTACACCAGCAATCCTCCCCTGAAGACACTCTCGCCGGTGAAGGTTGACGACCCGCTTCTGGCCCGGCTGCTCGGGTTCGGCGAGATCGAGGTACTCGACGACCTTCCCTCCTACGAAGAAGAGGGCGACCAACCGCTCGCGCTCCGGCTCGTCTCCATGCCGGGAGACAACGACGCCTGCGTGCCGGACACGGACGTCCCGATCTGCAACAGCCTGTATTATCTCGTCGTCATCTCCGAAAGCCGGGCGCCACAAGCGAGCGTCTTCGTGATGGGAGAAATCGGTGAGATTGCCGACGTGCGGTGGCTCAGCCCCCCGGATGAGCAGCACGTTCGGATCCGGTTCGAGGCGCGGCGCTATCCCGCGGACGTCCTGGAAGAAAACCCCGCCCTCCAATCCGAGCAGGAGGTCAAACGGTACACCGCTATCGCCGGGCCAACCTCCTTGCAAGTGCTGGAAGAATAAGAGTCATCGGCTACCTGGTAGATTGCGCCTCCTGCGAGGTTGCGGTCGCAATGCTGCCCCGCTCACCGGCCCCGCCCCGCCATCCTTTCGGCATGCGCAACACGCCCAGGGGGGCGACCAGCAGGTTGTAGAGCGTATAGAGCAATCCCCAGAACGGTTGTGCCGGGACGAGGTCCCGTTCGCGCAGCTTGTCGGCCGCCATCGCGCACACGGCCCATTCCAGGAGCAACTTCGCCCCCAATAGCCCCGCACCCGCCCAGCCCAGGAA
>DASSAV010000184.1:0-2185 GCA_035699265.1 Rhodothermales bacterium | reverse complement strand
GCGCGCCAGATTCGCCACCAGCACCGCCTCTTTCGCGGTAAAGCAGCCGGCCGTGTTCGGCAAGACCCGGAAACCTTCACGCTGCACCAATTCCAACAGACTCTCGTCCGAACGGTCGGAGAGATTGATCCGGCGGACGGCTACGGTGACCAGCTCGGCGCCCGCCGCCCGCAACGCCTCCAGCATGACGTGCAGGTTGGGATACATGCTGGTGCCGACCAGCAGCCGGGACCGAAATGCGTATGCACCCAGTCGGAGCACGTCTTCGCCATCCATCTGCGAGACGGTGCTCCCGTTATGTAGTATTGCCTGCTCCATTCACCCCCCCTGCTTCGCCGTGACGATCTCTACCCGGTCGCCCTCCCTGACTAGGTACGTCATCCACTGGCGCCTGGGAACGACCTCGTCGTTTACGGCCACGGCGATGCCGCGTGCCTGCTCAGGATCTATGTCGAACTGCCGAAGCAACTCGGGAAGGCCGATGCCGTCCGCTATGTCATATGCCTGGCCGTTGACTGTAATGCTGATCTCTCCGATAACGTCATTCATGCGAACGTGCCTGTTTGAAAGCGTTGGGGAGAAAACGGCGCCAGGAGGGGTGATGTTTCGCCCCTCAGGAGAAGCTGTGCGATGGCTTCGGCGGTGATCGGCGTCAGTAAAATGCCATGCCGGAAGTGGCCGGTCGCCATCATTACGCCCGGCGCGGACGACCACCCCAGAAGAGGGGCATTGTCCCGGGTCCCTGGCCGCAGTCCGGCCCACGTTTCCGTCACGGGCAGGTCGTAGATCCCGGGCACGACCTCCCAGGCTCCTTCGAGCAGCCGGTACAGGCCGCCCGCCGTCACCCGCGTATCGAACCCCATCTCCTCCATGGTAGCGCCCACGACCAGGCGGCCGCTGCTCTTGGGCGCCAGGTACGCCTGCGGGCCGCGGACGACGTGCGCCAGCGCAAAGGGCGGCTCGATAGCGAGTTGAACCATCTGACCCTTGACGGGCCGTACGGCGGGACGAGCCGTTTCGTCCAGGCCCGGTATGGACCCTGACCAAACCCCGGCCGCTACCACGATGCAGGCCGCTTCCACCCGCTCACCGGCCTCCGTTATGATGGCAGGCGCCGTCTCATCCTGAAGCACTTCCTGAACCGCCGTGTGCTCCCGCAACACACCGCCCTTTCTAAGGAACGCCTCACGGAGTGCGAGCACGAGTTGCCGGTTGTCGACCTGATGATCCGACTCGGACCAGACGGCCGCCGCCAGGCGGGGCGCGAGGAAAGGTTCAATGTCCAGCGCTTCGGAGCCGGTAAGCCACTGGACCGGCAGATCCTGCGACCGCTGAAAGTCGAATACCCTTCGGAGCCGGGCCGCGCTGTCGCGGTCGTCGGCGACCATCAGTGTACCTTCCGTACGATAGTCTACCATGAGGCCGCTGTCCTCTTCGACACGGGCGGCGAACTCCGGCCAGCGATCCAGGCTCGCCCGGCTCAGGCGGTACAGGTCCATTTCTTCGAAGCCGATCTCCGCGTCCGCCGCCAACATACCGGCGGCCAGCCACGAGGTCCCCTGCCCCGCTTCGCCGCGCTCGAAGATCGTCACCGGACGTCCGGCCCGTACGAGTTCCCAACCGATGGAGAGCCCGATAGCACCTGCCCCGATGATAACGAAAGGCTTTTCTGATGCAACCCCCATAAGCCCCGGCGTTTCCTTGCTGTTATCTTGGCCTTGCCTGCCGAACAGCAAGGCCGTAATCAGATGTACGCGAAAATAGCCCCGGCTTCCAAACACAGGGCGTGAATCTTTCATATGACATCGTCATCGCGGGGGCCGGTCTAGCCGGAGCCTGTGCGGCACTTCACCTGAGTCGTTCGCACCGTGTGCTCGTGCTGGAGTCCGCACAGCCTGCTGCCGGTGCATCCGGCGTGGCCGTCGGCATGGTGAATCCGCTCATGTCGAAGTACGGTCGCTCCACCTGGCAGATGGAAGAAGCACTGGAGGCGCTACAGGAAACGCTCGGCCTGGCGGAAGCCCGGCAGCTTTTCCGCGGTGGCGGTACGCTGCGCCCGGCTTACGACCACGAACAGGCCACTGCCTTTCAGCAGAGCGCGGCTGCTTTTCCGCAGCACGGATCGTGGCGTACGCCTGCCGAGCTTCAGGCAGCGTATCCGTGCGTACGCGCGCCACACGGCGGA
>DASSAV010000183.1:0-5043 GCA_035699265.1 Rhodothermales bacterium | reverse complement strand
ATGGGAGACGAACTGCCGCACGCCGCTCCTGAATGAAAGGTTCGTCAAGTGCGGCTTCGTAACGTTACAGGCTATTCCCAGAGAGATTGCAAGGGGTGCACAACCCTTGTGTTCCTGGTCCCGTCTATACACAAAGTTTTGACGACTTGCACACATAGATTGGGAAAACCATGCTTAAACATATACCCTCGGCCTTCTTCACGCTCGTGATGATCGCCGCCCTTTCCGGCTGCGCCAGCCTGAAGCTCAAGGCTCCCCCTGCCGTGCACGACACGAACGAACTGATGTCGTACTTCGACCAGAAAAACCTGGGATATCTGTACGAGGGCCCGACGGCGGCGCCCCACTTCTCGGTGCCCGCCCAGAAGTTTACAGTCGGCAACGGCGCCGAGATGGAGGTCTTCGAATACACCAACAGCGGCGCGGCCTTGCTCGACGTGACGTGGCTGGACGACTTCATGAACGGAAACGCCGCCCCGCACCTGTACCGGGGGCAGGACGTGGTCGTGATTTACTACGGCAACGACCCGGGCGTGATGAACGCGCTTTCCGACGTGCTGGGCGTTCCCATAGCCTGACCGAACAGCGAACTACAGGAAGCAGGCTGAGGGACAGCGCCACGCCGTTCCCTCACCCTGTTTCATTTTCTCCGCAGCCGCGCCCCGAAGGCACCATCGATGCGGTCACGCGGCGAGAAGGTGCTGTAGAATCCCTCCGCCGAGACCATCTCCTCCGGCACGAAGCCGGACGCGGATTCGAGCGCGAACTCCGGGCGGCGCGCCAGGAAGGCGGCGACCCACCCCTCGTTCTCTTCGGGCTCGATCGTGCACGTGCTGTAGACCAGCAGGCCGCCCGGACGGACCACCCGCGCCGCCGCGTCCAGCAGTTCGTCCTGCAAGTGCGTGAGCTGTTCGATCTCTTCCGGCGAGCGGTTCCAGCGGAGGTCGGCGCGCTTGGCGAGCACGCCGAGGCCGGAGCACGGGGCGTCCAGCAGGACCCGGTCGGCCTGCAAGCCGTCGAACCGGGTGGGCGCCTCTCGGAAATCTCCGGCGTGTGTTTCGACGATGGCGGCCCCCTGCTGTTCGGCGGCGCGGCGGACCAGCGCCAGCCGCCCCTCGTGCACGTCGAAGGCAATGACCCGGCCCTCATTCCGCATGCGCTGCGCCGCGTGGGTCGACTTCCCGCCCGGCGCCGCGCAGCAGTCTACCACCGTCTCACCCGGCTGGGGATCGAGCAGCGCGACGATCAGCCCGGCGCTCTCGTCCTGCACGGCGCAGTGGCCGTCGGCCAGGAACCCGGTCTGCACGAGGCCCTGGACGCGGCCGGTTCGCACGAAAGTTTCCAGGTAGGGCGACGGCTCCCACGAGATGCCGTGCGCGTCCAGCAGTCCGTGGAAGTCGGAGACCGACCCCTTCAGTGTGTTGATGCGGACGCCGTAGACGGGGCGGCTGTCGTTCCACTCCAGGAGCGCGACCGTCCGGTCCGTCCCATAGCGCTCCAGCCAGCGCGCCGCCATCCAGGTGGGATGCGAGTACCGGATGGCGAGGTCTTCCGCCGGGTCGCCTGTATCCGGCTGCGGCAGATCGCCTTGCCGGCGGTGCAGGGTGCGCAGGATGCCGTTTACGAGGCCCCCCGCGCCGGGGCGCACCTGGCGCTTCGCCAGGTTCACCGCCTCGTTCAGCGCCGCGTGCGGGGGCGTGTTCAGGTACAGAAGATCGTACAGGCCGACGCGGAGGATCTGCCGGAGGCGCGGTTCCATCTTCTCCAGGTTGTCCCGATAGGCCGAAGCGAGCAGGAAATCCAGCCAGCGGCGCCACCGCGTCACGCCCGCGACGTATTCCGTCACGAGCCGCTCGTCGCGCGGGTCTATCTCAGATCCTTCGTCCTCGCCCGAGAAGCCGACGAACGCCCCGGCCTGCTCGATGCGCTCGAGCTGCCGAACGGCGCGCCCGCGCGCCGACGGCGGAGACGTAGATATGGGTTTTTCTGTTTTCACCGCGAGCGCCGAGGGCTTAGCTTGGCTACGTCCGATCCCAGATCCGCATATTCACAAGTAGAACTGTCGAAGCCAGGGACGTATAGCATTACTCAGGATAGATGAAGCTTGAATCCACAGTGGCGAGCGTAGGCGAGGATGTCCTCTGCTGTGATTTCCTTTAGCGCTTCCGCCAGAGCTGTCCTTAGCTGATCCTCGGTATCGGGCCTCCTTCCTCGCACTTTGTGTTTGAGCTGTGACCAGAGCATCTCAATGGGATTCATGTCGGGACTGTATCGAGGCAGCGGCACCACCTCCCCGCCTGCCGCTGCGATCATCTGCCGGGCCGATTGGCTGTGCGTGGTCGCATTATCCCACAGCACCACATCTCCCGCCACCACAGCCGGGGCAAGCTTCTCTTCGACAAAGCGCTCGAACACGGTGTGATCCACTTTACCAGCGTAGGGTGAAATCAGGCCGCTTCCCCGCGAGGAAATCCATCCGAGCAAGCTCATCCGCTTACCTGCTCGATACGGCGCTGAATCGCGGCAGCGCTCACCCCGTTTCGAGTAGCCATAGCGCAGGCGCAGACCCGGTGCAAAGCCGCTCTCATCCACAAAATAGAACCTCCTCGGCTGCGCCTCTTGCCGCCATATGCAAAAGCTCTCCCGTTCCGCTACTACGTCCTGCCGGTCCTGCTGCTTGGCCCGGATACTCTTTTTTTATATGTGAATCCCATGCGGGCCAATGCGCGGCAAACAGTCTGTTGGCTGATGCTTCGTCTGGTGTGCTCGGTGTAAAGGCTGGCAAGCTCGTTCTGAGTCAAAGAAGGATCTTCGCTCAGCCATGTCTCAAAGAGCGCAAGCTCCTCGTCCGAGATGCGCGGCTCAGGCCCAGGCTTGCACGGCTTTGGCGCCAGGCCCCCTCCGTTCTGCCACTGGATGACGTAGCGCCTGGCGCTGCTCTTGCTCACACGGAAGCGATCAGCCAGCGAGGCAAAGCTTTCGCCGCCTGCATTGTAGGCTTCGACGATGCGTGTTCGGAGATCGACTGAGTATGACCACATGATTTCACCCTCACAATCTGACGGTTCTTCTTACTCATACACGCGCTCAGCTCACCGCCGGTTCACTTATCCCGGGTTGCGCTATAATACCAAATCCGGTTATTCACTTGACGAATGGCAAAAGCAAAAGAAGCCCTCCCTCCTTTCATGGCCTTTGATACCAAGTCCGCTAGAAGTGTTAACGAAGGCTGTCATTGCGAGCCCCCGGGAAACCAAGTTTTCCGTCCGTGAGATCATGACCTGAAGCGCCTTAGCTTCCGCCTCCTTCCAGCCCGGCAGATCCTTCAAGAACGGCCCCACTACCCCGCATCACCACCATGTCATTCTGAACGCAGTGAAGAATCTCTCCGGTCCCTCAAACCCGACGAGAATCTCATGTCATTAGCAGCGCAGCGAAGCAATCTCCATAGGAATGGCTCTTTGCCAGGAGATTGCTTCGTCGCAAGCTCCTCGCAATGACAGTCGTAGTTAAAGGGTATAGCCGGATTTGGTATGATTTATTCTTTCGGTAATGCAACAAAAGCTCCCTCCTGCCGCTCACCGAATCGTGGATCCGCGCGCCGGATGAATCCCCGCGCGTTGAGCGAGTGGCGCAACACCGAAACAGTCCCGACCTACCGCCCAACCCTTGCGCCGCTCGGTCCGATGCGTGCGTCGGGAAGGGGATTCAGCGCGTTCCGATTCGGTCGCCCTTCTTTGGTCCTTTCTTGGGCGAGCAAGAAAGGACATGCCCCAGAAAAGCACACCGTCCAGGAAAGCACATTCCCCCCAGGAACGCACCACCCCGATAAACGCCCCCAATCTACAGGATTCGGAATGAGCACTGGCCGTTCGCCATCCTTTATGCTATAACACCCGAACACTTCATCCAACCCTCCCATGCAGAAAATCATCTTCGAGGAGCGGATTCACACGTTTCAGATCGACTTCAACCGGCACGTCAGCAACGTCGTATACGTGCAGTGGATGGAAATCGGGCGGCTCCGCCTGCTGGAAGCCGTCGGCCTCCCGATATATGAAATCGACCGGGCCGGTTTCCTGCCCGTGCTGGTCGAAACGCAGATCACATACAAACGCCCGCTCTACATGGGAGACACGGTCCGCGTCGAACTGTGGCTCTCCGAACTGACCAACGCGACCGCGCTGATGGAGTTCAAGTTCCTGGGCGGCAACGGGAAACTGGCAGCCGAAGGCCGCCAGCGCGGCGTGTTCGTAAACACCGGCACCGGTCGCCCCCTGCGCCTCTCCCCCCAACAGCGCGCCGCCTTCGAACCCTACCTCGCCCCCGAGTAGGCAGGTATCAGGTGGAGAGGCTTGCAGACGAGCGGCAGAAGTGTGATTTTATAGGGAGATGCAAAGCAACACCTGCTCTCGGCAACGGGCCGGCGGACCTGAAAGGCTGGCCCAACTCTTTCGATCATTTGGAGACGTGACCATGATAACGAAGAAACTACGCACGGCTGCCCTTGCGCTCGGGTGCGCCCTGACCCTGGCGCCGGGGCTCGTGAGGGCGCAGGCAGTCGTCCAGTTGACGAAAGTGTGGGAGGTGAAGGACGCCTTCAGCCATCCCGAGTCTGCCGTCTACGACGCGCAGAACGACGTGATATACGTGTCTAGCATCAACGGGGACGGCATGGAGAAGGACGGCAACGGCTACATCACCACAGTGTCGCCCGATGGAAAGGTGATCGCCAGGGAGTGGGTCGGCGGCCTGAATGCACCGAAGGGAATGGCCCTGTATCACGGAAAGCTGTACGTGGCGGACATCGACGAACTGGTCGAGATCGACCTGGACAGCGCGGCTGTCACGGCCCGGTATCCCGCCCAGGGCGCCCGGTTCCTGAACGACGTGACGGTTGACCGCGCCGGGAACGTGTACACGTCGGATTCGGGCACAGGCACGATCTATCGCCTGTCCCACGGCAACGTGTCGGCGTGGCTCACCGACGACCGGGTGACCTCGCCCAACGGATTGTTCGCGGAAAGGGGGCAATTGGTGGTC
>DASSAV010000182.1:0-7180 GCA_035699265.1 Rhodothermales bacterium | reverse complement strand
CCCGGCACCACCGTCATCCATTTCGCGTTTACCCGTTTCGCCACGTCGACGGCCGTGCGGCAGGTGTCGACGAAGTGGTCGACGAGTTCCTTTTTCCCGGTCGTCGCCCAGACCTCGCTGTTGCCATAAGCGCTTATGACGAACACCCCCATCGTCATGCCCAGCCGCGCCAGTTCGTTGCCGATCTGCTCCTGCTGGGCCGGTGGGCGGCCCATCATCCCGTTGTCCTCAAAGGCACGGAAGCCCACGTCGGCCATGAAGCGAAGCTGGTCTAGAATGTCGTCCCCGGCGGAGTTCTCGAACATGCCGTCGTGGGGGGCATACTTCAATTTGAAGGTATGCTGAGCCTGACGTGTAGCGGCATCGGATTCGGCACTGAGCGTGCCGCCGAGGGCGGCGGTTCCGGCTACCAGCGACGTGCGGATGAAGTCTCGTCGTTCCATTTCAAGTGTTCGCGTGTTCAAGGTGACCGCAGACGGCCGACCGCGGACGGCCGCGCGAGTGTGGGGATCATTCGGGTACGCGGATGACGCGCATGCCGACGAAATTGCCGTCAGAGAGCCACCAGGTGCTCTTGGGAATCTGGGGGTCGGTCATCTGCCATTCGGGCGAATAGGGCTGCGTGGTGCTGCAGTTCAGGCCGGCGGCGTCTGTTTTCCAGGAGCCGCCGATCACCGCGCCCTTTTCACCGGAATCTCCGAACCACTCGGCGGTGTTGCCGAGCATATCCTGGATTCCCCACTCGTTGGGCGCGAGGGTGCCACGTTCATGTGTTTTATCGCTCGCGTTGTCGAAGTACCAGGCGATCTCCTTTAACTGTGCACCCGTCGGTTCCGGCTGGCCGGCGCGGCAGGCGTACGTCCACTCGGCTTCCGTCGGGAGGCGGTAGGTATGGCCGGTACGGGCGGAGAGCCATTCGGTGAAGTGCTGCGCCGCCTTGTACGTCATGCCGAGTGCCGGATGGTCCTCATGTCCGAAGCTTTCGCCCGGCAGCATGTAGGGCCGGCTGGGGCGGGAGATGGCGTCTACTTCGGGGGTACTCCCCTGCTCCACCTTATCCATCCCATACACGAAGGCGTCGTATACTTCCCACGGCAGTTCGGTCTTCTCAATCCAGAACGGTCCTACCTGTACGGTCTTCGGCCCGCCCTCGGCCTGCACGGTGATTGTACCGGCCGGGACGGGGATCATGTCGAGCGCGACGAGCGTCCCGGCGATTTTTTCCTGGTATGGCTGGAGCGTGTCGGCTCGGAGCGGCGTTGTGACCTTACCAGTACCGTCAAGGGCTGCCGTAGACTGAGCACCCTGATTCAGACGAATGCCACCCGCCCAGGCTGCACAGAGGGCGAGCAACGAGACCAGTAGGATGTATTTCAAGACAGGCATCGTCGGGCTACTACTCGGATTCAGACGTGGATATACAGCCGTACACCGGTCTGGCTTCTCGTTGCTGATGGCGCTCACGTTGAGCGCCTGCGCGCCGGGGAGGATTGCGGGTACGGCACCCATGCGTTTTGAATATAGAGAAGTGCATATGGGGGTACAAGCACGGCTCGTGCTCTACGCCCCCGATTCGTCCGCTGCGGAAGCGGCAGCCCGCGCCGCGTTTGCGCGCATCGGCGACCTGGACAGCATCATGAGCAACTACCGTCCCGCCAGCGAGCTATCCCTGCTGAGCACGCGCGCGTACGGTAAGGCCGTGCACGTCAGCGACGACCTCTTCGCCGTGCTCCGGCGGGCGCAACTCCTGGCGTCTATCTCGGGGGGCACCTTCGACGTTACCGTCGGCCCGTACGCGAGGCTGTGGCGCGAGGCCCGGCAGATGGGCCGGCTGCCCGACCCGGATGCGCTGGCGCGGGCGTCGAAAACGGTGGGCTGGCGGAAGGTCCGGCTGGACACGCGCGCCCGGAGCGTCGAACTGACGGCGCCGGGCATGCAACTCGACCTGGGGGGCATCGCAAAAGGATATGCAGCCGACGAGGCACTCAAAACGCTTCGCCGTCACGGCGTCCGCAGCGCGCTGGTCGAGATGGGGGGCGACATCGTGGTGGGTGATCCGCCGCCCGGCACGGAGGGCTGGCGCATCGAGATCGAGAACGCGCCAGTCGGCGAACAGGTCGTCCAGCTTGCCAACAGCGCCATCTCGTCGTCGGGCGATACGAGCCAATACGTCGAGATCGGCGGCAAGCGGTACTCCCACATTCTCGACCCCCGAACCGGGATCGGCCTGACGAACCGTGTCGCTGTGACAGTGATTGCGCCGGACGGCCTGACCTCCGACGGGCTTTCGACGACGCTGTCGGTCCTCAGTTCTGAACGCGGATCTGCGCTCGTGCGCCGGTACTTTCCTAAAATCCGGGTGTACGTGCGCGGAGACCGGACGAACCGGGCGAGCGTTTCGACGCGACCGGGCAATACAGCGCCCTGATTTCCGGCGTCAGCGCCTCGCTGCACCGGAAGCAGGGCTCGAACTCGATCTCGCATCCAGGCGCCGGCCCCGTGCTGCACGGGACCGACGTCGCATATCCGCTCATCTCCTGTACGCTTTGAGGAGGCACCCAGCTAACCGAGACCGTCTGGCCCGCGCCGAAAAAGCCGTATCCATTCTCCACGTTGGTGAAGGTGGTGGGTTCCACCAGCTTGTCCGGGTCGAAATCACCATCGGGAGGCGCCCAGGAGGAGTCTGCCGAGAGGAACCGCAGTTTTGCCCGCGCCAGCACGATCAGCTTCGGCAGGCAGTCTCGCTGATACTCCGATGCGACTGCGATGAAGTCCTCCTTCATATCGATTCTGAACGCCCAGTCCGGTCCGTCTCGCGTCACCCTATCCGCGTAGGAGACGTGGACGGGCACGACGAGGGAGGGGGGCGCCTTCGTGCCCACCGGATATGGATTCGCGGGATATACGGGCACGCCCTCATAGATCACTTCGAGGCCGACGAGGTTCGGCACGTCGCCCTTGATGCGTACCGGCAGTTGATACGAAATCGCCTCCGGATTGAATTGCACGTCCGCGACGGACGGCACCTTGACTCGCACGCTGGACGCGGCGCCATCGGAGCGTTTTACTTCCAGGCGATAGCGGTGCCCGTGCTGTGCGCGAAACGCCGACCAGAACACATGCCCATTGCCGAGGCCGGGGAAGGCGACGAGGGAGTCTTTCCATTCGCGGCGTTCCCCCGTATCCAGATCGACAGAGGTGACGTGGGCGTCTATCGGGCCGGAGCGGTCCAGTCCAATCCGCTGTTCGACGGTAAACACACGCACTTTCTGGGTATCCGCGCTCGCATCCATGTAGCCCCAGAGCGTGAAGGGCTTGCTGTCACCGACGTAAGGGTTGACGCCGGTTTCACAGCCGCACAACAGGAGCAGAGTGGCCGTGAACATGAGGTGTTGCCGTGAGGTCCGTAGCATTAGAACTCGACTTTCAAACCTACCGTCGGTACGAACGGGAGCTGGTCCGTTCGCTGGAGCGTGAACAGGTCCAGCGCAAACAGGTTGGCGCGGTCGTATACATTGACGGCACCGGCTTGCAGGGTGAGTCCGACGCCGTGCGGCAGCGTAAACCGGCGGTCGACCGACACGTCCAGGCGGTGGTAGGTGGGCAGCACCCCGCCGAAGGGGCGGTCGTAGATGACGCGCGAGGTGCCGGGCTCTTTGAACACGTCGACCGGCCCGTCCATGAGTATGAAGCCGTCGAAGGCCCGCACCTGTGTGTAGGGCAGTCCGGAGCCGAAATTCCACCGTACGCTGAGATCGAATCCTTTGATCTTGGTAGTCGCGAGCACATTGACCTGGTGGCGCCGGTCGTGCGGGGGGCGAAACGGGATCTCGTCCGTCCCGAACCAGGGGCGCAGGCTCTCCTGGATGGCTTTGTATTTGACGAACGTGAGGCCGTAGTTGACGAAGCCGTAGAAGTTCGGGCGACGGATCTCCAGCCTGAGATCCAGGCCTTTCACATTCCCCCACGCCTCCTTCAAGTGCGTCGTAAAGCGGGGATAGGCCGTCCACTCTCCGATGTAGATGCCGTCGAGCTTCTTGTAATAGCCCTCCGCCGACAGATCCAGCCAGCCGGTCGCCTGCAGGTTGTAGCCGAGCAGCGCGTGGACGGCGCGGGAGGCGCGGCCGAGCGGCGAGTCGGTCCAGGCCGTGAAGATGTTTGTCACGTCTCTCCTGTCGGTGAGGCCGACGACGTCCTGGCGGTAGATGCCTGCGGCCCCACTGACGCGGTGCCGCCCGTGCTCCCATATCGCCCGGAAGCGCGGCTCGAAGAAGAATCCCTTCTGCCCTACCAGCTGGCCCACCAGCCCCGGGCGCAGCCGCAGCCCGTGGCCGACGTACAGGTCGGGCTGGAAGTAAGCGCCGGGATTGGGGGAGCGCTTGTAGGTGAAGTCTACGTCCTGGTAGGCCCCTCCCAGGTCAGCTTCCAGTACGGGCGTACGGAAGAAGAACCCCCAGTCGTATTCCGACTTGCCGTAGTTCTGCGTCACGTTGACGCTCAGGTTGAAGCCCCGGATGCCGGACTTCCGTGTGGGCTCCTCAATGGGACCGAGTTCCTCATCGAGGCGTGAGACCGAGAAGAGCACCTCACCGAGGATCGGGTGGTGTTTGGGCAGGATGAGATATCGGAAGCCGTAGGCCGTGTTGTACCAGCGGATCTCGTTGGAGTGATCGGTTCGGATACCTCCATCGAGCGAGCCACTGTCGTAGGTATGGATAAAGCTGAAGGAGACCCGATGATTGTCGGCAATGACGGCGTGGATCTTGCCGAAGAAGTCTCCGAAGCTGTAGGGAAGCGGACGGTCCACGTACTGCGAGGCGACCTGTTCGACGGTCGAAACGCGCGCCGATCCGAGGAACGAAACCCGCCCCTTCGAAACGGGTCCTTCCACGAGCGCCGTGGTCACGAAAGGAGAGGCGGAAACAGCGCCTTCGTAGCGGCGGTTGTTGCCGTTGCGCGTCGCGACATCGATTACTGACGAAATACGGCCCGAATACTTCGCTCCGAATCCACCGGCATATACATCGGCGGTTTGCAAGATGTCTGATGGGAAGGCAGAGTAGAACCCGAGGACGTGGAACGGTTTGTACAGGTTCATGCCGTCGAGCAGCACCAGGTTCTGAGACGGCTCTCCGCCCCGAATGTACAACTGCCCGCCCCGGTCGCCGGTCGTCACGATTCCCGGCATCGCCTGAAGGTACCGAACCAGGTCGCCCGAGACATCGAGGGAGGGAATACGCTCGATCTCCCGTGGGGTCACCGTCTGCGCACCCGCGATGATCTGTGCCGCGCCCCCTTCCCGCTGGTCTTCAACGACTACACCCTCCAGTTCATTACCGGTGGGGACCAGGGCGACGTTCCGTGTGAGAATATCATCTGCCTTCAGGTCCACCGGCTGCTGGTAGGGCTCATAACCGAGGTAGGTGATCCTCAGAATGTACCTTCCTGGCTCGACGCGCGTCAGAGCATAGTACCCGTCGTTGTCGGCGGCAGTACCTGCCGCAAGGCCGGAAGGCACCACGAGCGCCACGCTGGCGCCGGGAAGCGCCTGCCCGTCCGATTTATCGGTTACGAATCCCCGGACTGTGCCCGTCTGCGCCTGCGCGGCCTGCGTGAGGCAGAGCGTGACGAGCACAAGCTGCAACGCGATCCGGCGGGTACTTTCAAGGCAGATCCTTTGGGACCACGAACGACCTTTGCGCCGCTCACGAAGATGAGGATCAGAATCAACCACCTGCCATCGACGCTTTTTTATCTAGCTGTGCCAGGTAGTTTCGGGCGGTCCTGTCACGCGGATTGTGCCTCAGCGATGCTCGCAAGCACTGCCGGGCCTGCTCAAGCCGGCCCATGTCGGCATACGCAACCCCCAGATTAAGCCATACGTCAGAAAGAGTCGAATCTGCACGCAGAATTGCACTATACCGACGGACCGCCTCCTGTTGATTGCCGTTCGCCAGAATCAGGGAGGCCAGGTTGCTCTGCAGGTTCAGATTCCAGGGAGCGATCGACGCCGCGACTTTGAACGCATCGATGGCGCGGTCCAGCGTTCCTGCCTGGCGAAACAACTCGCCCAGCTTGACCCAACCCTCAAGATCCTTCGGATTTCGGTTGACGAATTCTTCCGCCTCGTTCGTCTTCTGTTGCAGTTGCTGCGCCTTGTCCGCCTGATCGAGATATACCTGTGCCTCCTTCTCCTTTCCCTGCCGGATGAGCACCTGCCCCATGTTATACTGCGCGGCCTGGTGCCAGGGGCGCTTGTCGGCGACTAGCTTGAGCTCTTTAGCCGCTTCGTCAACCTCGCCCATCCGGTATAGCTGAGAACCCAGGATATAGTGGTAGTCCAGGTCCTCCGGTTTGAGCTGCAGGCCCCTCCGCGAGTAGTACACCGCTTTGTCGTAGTCTCCCGTCGCCTCATACAGTTGCCCGAGCCACATGTACGCCGTGGCATTGGTGCTATCGAGGGCGATGGATTTTTCGTAGGCTATGCGGGCGCTATCCGCCACCCCGAGGCTCGCATAGGCACGCGCCATTTCCAGGTATAAGCTGGAATTCGGATCGATCTTCTCTTCTCCGTGGAAAAACTTTATCGCATCCTGGAGTTTACCCCGTCGGAACTCATTCACACCAATATTCATCCGCGCCCCCCTGTACTCGGGGTCCTTTTTCAGAGCCGTTTCGTAGGCGGCACGCGCAATATCGAGGCGGTTCATTTCGGTATAGATCTGCCCCCGAAGGAAATCCACGTCTGCGAGTTCGTATGCCAGTGCTTCGGCGCTATCCGTGAGAGCCAGGGCGAAGTTATAGCGGCCTACTTTATAGGCTTGTTGTGCCTGAATGAGGAACTGCCTCGCCCTGGGATCGAGCGTCTGCCGCAACTGGTCGGTCTTCGTAAGATGCGGTTCCTTCTGGTTTGCAGCGCAACCAGCCAGCACGATGACGAAGGAAAGCAGCGCCAGCGATACGCACCAGCTATGTGTTCTCAGTGTTAGCATCGTGTATTCGTACTCTTCTGTTCGCCCGTCTTATCGGTTCTTACACAGCATCGTTCAGGAGGCTATTTCACTTCGGCCAGTTCTCTTTCCGTGGCAGCAGCGGCCATCGGCACCGGCTCCAGCCGACCCGTCCCCTCCACCAGCAACACCTCCTCATTCCCCTGCACACCCTCGAAACGCTCCACCAA
>DASSAV010000181.1:0-4791 GCA_035699265.1 Rhodothermales bacterium | reverse complement strand
CACTATGGGAAACAGACCGGGTGTAGGGTTCGTGGCGGGTGTACTGGGAGCCGTGATCCTGATCATTCTATTCGGCATCCTGCAACTGGCGGGCATGGGGGCGCCGAGCTTCGTGAAGGTGTATCAGGCTACCTTCGGAGCGCAGGACGTGACGGTGGCATGGATCGTGGGGGCGATCTTGTTTGCCCTTTCGGGAGGCATCTGGGGCGCCATCTTTGGACTCATCGTCAAGGACCCGACGGTCGGCAAGGGCATGCTCTTCGGGATTCTGCCGACGCTGTGGGTATGGCTGTTCGTCGCGCCCGTGCTACAGGGGCAACCGGTGTTCTTCGGGTTCAAGCCGATGAGCATCGTCATGCCCATCATCGCCAACGTGTTGATCTGGGGGAGCTTCGTGGGGTGGTATTGCCGGCGGCGATACGTCGCGCGCCCGGTTGTGTGATCTGCCACCGGATCTGGAATGTGAGATCTGGTGTGTTCTACTTCGTAGAGAACTTGTAGATCGTCGTCGAGGAATACTCCTCGCCCGGATCGAGGATGGTGGAGGGGAAATTGGGGTGGTTGGGAGAATCGGGAAAGTGTTGCGTTTCGAGGGCGAAGCCGGTGCGGTAATCGTAGGTCACGCCCCCTTTTCCGGTCAGGGTCCCATCCAGGAAGTTGCCGGAGTAGAACTGGACGCCGGGCTGCGTGGTGAAGACCTCCAGGACGCGGCCTGAAGTCGGTTCGTAGACACGGGCCACCAGTTTCATCTCACCCGGCGCTCCGTTCAGGACGAAGTTGTGGTCGTACCCCTTTCCGTAGACGAGTTGTTGATCGTCGTCGTTGATGCGCAGGCCGATAGCGGTGGGCTGGCGGAAATCGAAGGGTGTACCGGCGACGGAGCGCAGCTCGCCCGTCGGAATCAGGGTGGAGTCGATGGGGGTAAATCGGTCGGCGTTAATCATCATTTCGTGGTCCAGGATCGTCCCATTCCCCGGGCCTGCGAGATTGAAATAGGAGTGGTTGGTCAGGTTGACCGGTGTGGACGCGTCCGTGCTGGCTTCGTAATGGATTTGAAGCGCGTCATCGTCCGTCAACGTATAGGTGACCGTCACGAGCAGATTGCCGGGGTAGCCTTCCTCACCGGACTTGCTCAGGTAAGTGAGCTGGAGGGATTGTCCCTCGTCCGTCCGAGTGGGTTCGGCTGACCATATGACCTTGTCGAAGCCTTTCAGCCCGCCATGCAGGCTATTCGGGCCGTCGTTTTTGGCGAGGTGGTAGGTGTTTCCGTTCAACGTGAATTGTGCGCCGCCGATACGGTTGCCATACCGCCCGATGAGCGCCCCGAAGTACGGGTGTGGGCTCATGTACTGCCGCACGCTGTCGAAGCCGAGCACCACGTCGCCGAAGTTGCCGTTGCGGTCGGGGACTTTCAGCGAAAGGACGATGCCGCCGTAGTTCGTGATGCGCGCCTCCATGCCGCTGGCGTTCGAGAGCGTGTACACGTCGACTTCATTGCCGTTGGGCATTTGCATGACCGGCTGTTGATCGATAAAACTGTTGGCCCTCGTGCCGGTACTGCACCCATACACGATGATGAGGAGAATAAAGGTGGTGAAGCCAATCGAGAATTTTGCGGCGCGCCACATGGTAGCCTGCGGGTTGGGGGCAAATGGAAAGTGGTCCAAGATGAAGTGTTACTTTAAGTATAGGGCAGAAAGTAACGAACTCGCAACCGGAATTTCAGGTAATCAAGCGCTTTTTGGCAGGCATCGTTCGTCGTTTCGAGCACGCGGTTTATCGAAACCACATCGATGCGTCAGCATTCGCGTGTATATTCAGGTGTACTGGCACGTAGCAAAGATCTCGCCAGAGAGGATCGTATGGCGCAACATGAACTAAAATCCGGCCGTACGCGGCACGAGCAAGTCTCCGAGTGGCTCCGAAGCCAGATCGAGCGTGGCGCGTACCGGCCCGACGACCGGCTTCCTTCCGAAAACGAGTTAGGCGAACGGTTCGGTACGAGCCGGATCACCATTCGGAGGGCGTTGCAAACGCTCGAAAACGAGGGGTTGATCTACAGGCGCCAGGGGCTCGGGTCGTTCGTCCAGAAGCCGCGCCTTCGGCATGGGCTGGTACGGCTGACGGATTTTGCACAGGACATGGAGCGCGCGGGTCTGGAGGCTTCGTCCCGGATCCTCTTTCACGCGCCTGTGAAGGCGGAGGCGAGCATCGCGCTGGTATTGGATATCGAGGTCGGGACGACAGTCGTGCGCCTGGATCGCGTGCGCCTGGGCGACGGCGAGCCGGTGGCGCTGGACCGAACGTGGCTGCCTGCATTTTATGCACAGTTGCTGGAAGGGCGTGACCTGACGCACGAAACGATTTACCACGTTCTCGAGCGTGATTACAACATCCCGGTGCTGCGCGGGCGATACCGCATCGAAGCAGTCAATGCAGACGCGGAGGTCGCATCTGCGCTCAAGGTGCCGCGCGGGCGTGCACTTCTGCTCCTGGAGCGTACGAGCATGACGGTAGGGGACCGGCAGGTATACTACCAGCGCCGGTATTACCGCAATGACCGCGCGGCGTTTGAACTGGAAGTGGAGCGCTCGTCCGACGGCGCGAGCAGCCGCCCCGACGGTTTGCCGCTCCGGGATTTCGAGCCAGTCATAAAGCGGGCGGTCTGATACCAAATCCTGTAGATCAGTGCTTAAATGAGCCGTTGAATCCACCACCCCTGTATCCCTCCTGTCCAGGAGGGGAGCTTTCCCGCCGGACGGGATTTTCAACTTTTGCCTCTGCCATTCTGCAAGGAAATAAGCGGATTTGGTATGAGCACTCGCCCGGTCAATGCACGGACTGGACGGCACCTGCGTAGGCGTTGCTCCAGTTCTCGAAGTCGCCGTCCACCAGGACGGCCCGATAGTCGTGTTTCTCCAGGAGTGCAACGGCCGCTGCAGCGCGGGCACCGCTCGCGCAGTGTACGAGCAGTGTGGGCGAGCGGGGGATCTCACCGAGCCGAGCCGGTAGCTGCACGTAGGGGACGTGGAGGGCGCCGGGGATATGGCCCGCGTCGTATTCATCCGAGCGGCGAACGTCGAGCACGCGCACCCCGTATGCCTCCCGACGGTGTTCCAGTTGGTGGAAGTCGATGATCTCGGTAGAGGCGAGTGGGCCGCCGAGCTGGGCGTACATCTCCAGGGTCGTGGGGGTCAGATAGCCATCGATTTGATCCAGTCCGATGCGGACGAGGGCGCGTAGGGCCTCTTCCAGCCGGTGCTCCTCAACGACGAGGTAGATCGGGCGCTCGGGTTCGACGTACGAGCCGGCGACGTTCAGGAAGTTCAGATCAAGGGAGGCATGTAGCGAACCCGGAATGTGCGCCTCCATGAAGGCGTGTCGGTCCGATCGCGTGTCGAGGATGGCTGCCTCCCGAGAGGTAGCGAGCGTTTCCAGGTTGTCGGTGCTCAGGCGAGACGGACGGGGTAGATCGGCCAGGATGGGAGGGCCCTGCCGGTTCAGCGCCTTCATGCGCGCGAAGTACAGGGGCGGTTCCGGCTGATCGCTCAGGACGTATTCCACGAAGCGGCTTTCCCCGTCTTCGGCAGCAGCCAATGCCGGATTGAAACGCTTTTCGTAGCCCACCGTCGATTCGGGGACGGCGCCGAGGGCCTTGCCGCAGGCGCTGCCTGCGCCGTGCCCGGGCCACACCTGCACGAAGTCGTCGAGCTCAAGAAAGGACTGCGCCGACCGGTAGAGCTGTTTCGCCGAGGCGCGCATCGTGCCCTGGCGGCCGGCGGCCGTTTCGAGCAAATCGGGGCGTCCTACGTCGCCCACGAAGACGAAGTCGCCGGAGATCAGCCCGATGGGGGCCGTCGCGCCGCTGCCCGTATCGGTGATCAGGTAGCCGAGATGCTCGGGGGTGTGGCCGGGCGTATGGCGAGCCTGGATGCGAATACTTCCCACTGTGAAGGTGTCTCCGTCGCGAAGCAAGACGGCATCGTACTCATCAGCCCACGCATACTGCCAGTCCGGCCCCCCTTCCGCGGAGAGGTAGATAAGCGTGCCGTAGCGCCAGGCCAATTCACGGGCGCCGGACAGGAAGTCGGCGTGGATGTGCGTTTCTGCGGCTGCTACGATGGTGAACCCTTCCGCCGCCGCGAGCCGGACGTACCGGTCCACGTCTCGCTCCGGGTCGATGACGAGGGCTTCCTTCGTGCGCTGGCACGCGACGAGGTAGGCATACTGGGCCAGCTTTTCGTCGTATATCTGCCGGAAAAACATGGACGTCGGTGGGGTTCACTCAGGGGAAAGTGAGAAGGTCTTGTTATGACTTGTAATTACAACCTGGCGCGATGATAATCAAGTATTCATGTGTTGAAGTGTTCGGGTGTTTGCGGGTTGAGGGTTGAAGGTTAGCAGGTTGAAAGTTGAAGGTTGTGGGTTGCACAGATTGCACGCGGAATACGTGTGTGGGTCAGCGGTTGAGTTTGTTGCGGAAGGCGCGGCCGCGCTGGGCGTCTTGTTGCTGTGAAGATAGTTGGGGAGTGGTGTGGAAGGCTACAGACGAGCGACCACCAGCCTTTTTCATTTTGGATTTTTGATTTTGGATTTTGGATTCTGGAGATGGTGAGGGGGGCGGTTGCACAGATTGCACGTCTTTTGTCAGTTGTTCGTGGTCAGTGGTCAGTTGTTCTTTCGTGGGGTTAGGTGCTGGGGCTGGTGAGGGGGGCGGTTGCACAGATTGCACACGTTGCACGTGGTTTTCGGGGGATTTCGGGTTCGGGGAGGTAGTCGCGTCGTTTGTGG
>DASSAV010000180.1:0-3239 GCA_035699265.1 Rhodothermales bacterium | reverse complement strand
GACGGCCGGCGATTTTGCCAGCTCGGTGGCGCGCGAGCTGGCCGGCGCGCCCAACGCAATGCGCATCCAGCTGGGCGATGAGGAACTGCCGGTAAGCGTGGAGCGCGCCGGGGCTGACTCGCGCTCGCTCAATGATCTCCGCCAGGCCATCGTGCCATCGCCCTCCGGCGCACCCGTCCGCATTCGGGATCTTGCTGCCGTGGACGAGCAGACGGGGCTCGGCACGGTGAGCCGGGAGGACCAGCAGTACCTGCGTATCGTGGGCTACGAGTTTCGGGGGCCGCCCAAACTCGCCGAGCGGACGCATAAGGCGTTCATGGCAAGCATCAGCGTGCCGCCGGGGTATTCGGTGGGCGACGAAGAATTTTCCTGGAGTCCCGACGAGAGTGCCAAGGGCCTCTGGCTGGTGTTCGGTATCGGCGTGGTGCTCGTGATTCTTTCTGTAGCGCTGGTATTCGATTCGGTGTGGGCGGCGGCCATGATTTTTCTCAGTCTCCCGCTCGCGCTGGGTGGAGTGGTCGCGGCGTTCTGGCTTACGGGGAACGCGTTCACCCGCGAAGCAGCGGTGGGAGTGATACTCGTGGTTGGTCTCGCGGTGAACCAGGCAATCCTGCTGGTGGATGCGGCGTTGGCGATGCGGAGGCAGGATGGGCAAGATGGGCAGGATGGGCGGGTGAGGCGGAAGGGTCTCGGTGTAACGCAGGTGGTGGATGCGTCGATGGATCGCTCCGGCATGATCATCATGGTGACGCTGACGACGCTGGCGAGCCTCTTGCCGCTGGCGATCGGGACCGATCCTGACAGTCTCTTCGGCGCCATCGCGCTGGCCACGGCGGGCGGTACTGTGGCTGGCACGATCGGGGCGATGTTCGTGGTGCCGGCGATGGTGGGGGGTGGAGGCGGGATGGACAAGATGGGCAGGATGGGCAGGTTCCTGCGCCGCCGTCATTCCCGCGCAAGCGGGAATCCCTGAGGGTCCAGCAGGACAAGATGAGCGGGATCCTGTCGCTGCCGTCACCCCGACTTTCGTCGGGGTGACGATCGGGCGAGCTTCGGCCCGCCCCGTCCGTCTTCATCTTGGCACAACCGCGACTGATTTCTGAAGCAACATCCGGCAGGATTTGGCCGATTCCTGTCTTGCGCCTGCCTTGCGCATTTCCGATGCTATGAGTGCTGGAGCGCTTCTCACTTGTCTCCGATTTGAACCAGAAGCTGGAGGTTCTCATGTCAAAGGCCAGAATTCATTGGGCTTGGCTTGCGGTCGTTGCGAGCCTTGTTGCGACGATTCCGGCGTATGCCCAGATGCATACTCAGCAGCAGTTGCCGGGAGACGGCTTCACGTGCTACAAATGCCAAGAGCACTTTCTCGGTACTTGTGTTGACACGGATGTCAATGAACTGGGATGGACCGCCTGTGACGATGGGTCCGGTGAATGCAGGTTCTCCGGTATGCGATGCGCTCGTTTGCCTGATATCGGGCTGCTGCATACGACGGGAGTCGAGATGCGGCTGGTTTCCGGCGAGGTCGTGAAGGCCCTTCCCATCTCCCCAGGACTTTGGCTTTCAGGAGACTGTGAAACGGGACTTCGAACATTCGAGTCTGTTACGATAGCTGGCAAACGCTCCGTCGCGCTCTCCGAACTTCGGGCGTCGCCCGTTCAGGTGGCGATAGGATACTAGCAACCATGTTTCGTGTCGTCGCCATGGCCGTGCTCTGTACGTCGCTGGCAGGTGGATTCATTGTTGAAATGTCAGCTCAGGAACCCCTCTGGGCCATTACCGGCATCGGCGGCGACACGATCTTCGGGCTTCCGTCCGACGTAGCTACCCGTGCCTCCAGCGGGTCCGTCTTCATCACCGATCAGTCCCGGCGTGCCATAGTGGAGCTTGATGCGAATACAGGAAAGCTGCGCAGGTTCATTGGCCGAAAAGGTGATGGCCCGGGGGAGATTCGTGCGGTGGGTCCCATTGGACTCTCGCCGGACGGCTCTCTCCTCGGCATGTACGATCAAGGTCGCCAGACTGTCGAGGCTTACGCACGCCCAGCCTCGGCCGTCGCGCGGCTGCGGGTAGGAATGCTCTATTTCCCGAAGGGAATCCTGGTGCTTCCCGACAGCCAGTACGCGTTGAGCGGTGGGCATCTTGTCGATGAACAGCAGGTCGCGAGTGTCCTTTTCGTCAGGCGCAACTCAGTCACAGCGACGGGTCCTCCCGTCCCACTGGCGACGGAGGGCGAGGGCTCGGCTCGTGTCGTTCCCAGCCTTTATGTAGCTGGTGGCCCGATGGCGCGCGCCGACGAAGGTGTGTTCCTGGCGGAGGCTTCGACCGGGGACGTCTGGCTCGTCACCACAGGGCAGAGCAGAAAGCTTCTTGATGGTCCCGGCCTCGGCGTGCCGAGCATGGTCGACAAGTTCCTTCGACGGGTGACTGACCAAGGCAAGGAATATCTGCAGACCTGGTTCAGTTTCCCGCAGCCAAAGTTTCTCGAGCGCGTGGCCGACGGGGTGTTCCTCGAGGCCTGGTCTGATCAGGATCATTCGATGCTCCGTTTTTATCGACTGGAAAGCGGCAGGAAGCCCCGCCTACTCCTGCAGCTTCCGCTCGCCGTCTACGCTATGGCTCGCTATGACAGCGATTCTTTCATTCTCATGGCGAAGCAGGACGGAGACTACCTAATTGAGCGGGTGCGGTTGGATTTGCGATAGCGGATGGACGGGATGGGCGGGATGGGCAGGATGGGCGGGATGGGCAAGATGGGCTGGATGGGCAGGTTCGTACGCCGTCGTCATTCCCACGAAGGCGGGAATCCATGAGGGCCCAGCAGGACAAGATGAGCGGGATGCTGTCGCTGCCGTCACCCCGACGAAAGTCGGGGTCCAGGGCGTGATGCCAGTTGGACGCGGCCAGAACGATACGGCCATCAGCCAGATGGCCTTACGAAGATCGCTCTCTAGACCCCGACTTTCGTCGGGGTGACGAATCGGCGAGTTTCGGCCCGCCCATCCCGCCCATCCCGCCCATCCCGCCCATCCCGCCCGTCCCGCCCGTCCCGCCCGTCCCGCCCATCCCGCCCTGTGACTTCCATCACCACACGCCCTCGTACCGTCGCATATCTTGACGCCCAGTTGTCGTACGCACCGTCAGGGCGTCCGGGGGGGCGTTCCGGAGGCGGTGCGCATTTCCGTGCACAGGAGCAGGTATGCGTAAGGTGCTGGTGCTGGCCGTGTTGGCGCTGACCG
>DASSAV010000179.1:0-3281 GCA_035699265.1 Rhodothermales bacterium | reverse complement strand
AGAAGTAACCAGTATCATGAACCGCTCCCACATCTCAACCATGCCCACCCCGTCGTCGCGCCGCCCCTGGTCCTCTACCCTGGCGCTGCTCTCCACGGTCGCGCTCCTGCTTGCGGGCACCTTCGGGGCGTCCCCGGCCTTCGCCCAGCAGCCACAGCAGATCACGTTCGATGAGGCCGTCCGCATCGCGCTGGAGCAGAACATCTCGTTGCAGCAAGCCGAAAACCAGTCCGAGTTGAGTTCCATCAATGTGAGCCGGGCTCGCATGAACTTCTTCCCCGACCTCAGCTTCTCCACCAGCACCAACCAGAATTACGGCCGTAACTTCTCACAGGGCGAGGGAAGGATCATTAGCCAGTCGACGCAATCGCTTAGTCTGGGCGCCAGTGCGGGTATCAATATCTTCAACGGATTCAACGACGTCGCCACCTTGCAGCAGGCACGGCTGAATCGGGAAGCCGGGGAATTGGACGTTGACCGCGCCCGACAGACGGTCGTCTTCAATGTCATCTCTGACTACCTGACCCTGATTGCGGATCGGGAGCAGATCAAAGTACGCGAGCAGAACCTGGCGTCCGTCCAGCGGCAGTTGGAACAGATCCAGGAGTTCACGCGCGTCGGCGCCAGGCCCATATCGGACCTATACCAGCAGCAGGCCGCGGTCGCCAACGCCGAATTGCAGCTCCTTCAGGCCCAGCAGCAGTACCAGTTGGCCGAGAGTGCGCTCATTCAGGTGCTCCGGCTCGACCCCTTCCAGCCCTACCAGTTTACGGCGCCCCCCGTGGATAGCCTCGACCTGGCGCCCCGCCGGTACGAACTCGACAACCTGCTCCGCAATGCCTACGACCAGCGACCCGACTTGCAGGCGTCGGAAGCGGGCCTGAAGGCGGCGCGCCAGGGTGTTCGTGCGGCCCGTTCGAGCTACTTTCCGCGCGTCGGCCTCAACTTCAGCTACGGATCTGGCTGGAGCAGCGTTGGTGAGGATCCGATCACGAGAGCCTATATGCCCTTCTGGGAACAACTCGACTCGCGTCGCGGCGGCGGTATCGGCTTCTCTCTTTCGGTGCCTATCTTCGACCGGTTCACGACGCGCAATAACGTACAGCAGGCGCGCGTTCAATACGAAAACGCCCGCCTGGAACGCGAAAGCGTCCGGCAGGGTATTGCCGTGCAGGTGCGCCAGGCATATCTCGACTATCAAACTGCGCAGAAAAGCGTCGACGTCGCCCGGGCGCAGGTGGAATCGGCCCAGCTTGCTCTGAACGCCGCTCAGGAGCGCTACGATCTCGGCGCGGCGACGCTGCTCGAGGTTGCTCAGGCACGCACCGTCTTCGTGGAAGCGCAGAGCCAGCAAGTGCAAGCCAGGTACGATTTGCTCTTCCGCGAAAAGCTCATCGATTACTATCTTGGGGCTCTGGATCCCCGCCAGCCCCTGTTCTAACAGCCGGTAACACGCTGATACAGAATTCTGAGGGGCTGATTGATAACGGAAGGTAGATGCGATATTCCATCGAGTTGAGACAAACCAACCCTCCCGTCATCCTCGACCCCTTCCTGTCATCCTCGAAGGCGGACACGAGCGCAGCGGCTGACGAAGTAAATCCAGGCAGCACAGCCCTCGAACGGCCTCTCCGACCCTCCCGGCGCCTCGATGGCCGGAAAAACCGCTCAAGCAGGACGCCCCAAACCTACCGGTCGTTTCCACCAAACAGTTTCTGAGCCCAGAATGGCCGACATGAATAACGCTGCACATCCCGTCATCGAGCTGCGGGACGTCTTCAAGGTTTACGTCATGGGGGAGCAGGAAGTGCGGGCCCTCAATGGCATCTCGCTTTCCATTCGCCGGAACGAGTACGTCGCCATCATGGGCCCTTCGGGTTCAGGCAAGTCCACCATGATGAACGTGCTCGGCTGCCTTGATACGCCCACGGACGGCGCCTACCTGCTGAACGGGCAGAACGTCAGCGAGATGTCCGACGACGAGCTCGCCGCCGTCCGCAACAAGGAGATCGGGTTCGTCTTTCAGACATTCAACCTGCTCCCCCGCGTCAACTGCCTCCAGAACGTGGAAGTACCGCTCATATACGCAGGCATCCGCAAAGCACAGCGCCTCGACATGGCGGCCGAGGCGCTGCAGAGCGTCGGACTGGGCGACCGCATGGGCCACAAGCCGAACGAACTCTCCGGCGGCCAGCGCCAGCGTGTCGCCGTCGCGCGCGCCCTCGTGAACCGTCCTTCCATTATCCTCGCGGACGAGCCGACAGGCAACCTGGACAGCCGCACCGGTGAGGACATCATGCACCTCTTCGAATCCCTCTACCGGCAGGGCAATACCATCATCGTCGTAACCCACGAGGAGGACATCGCCCGCCACGCCCGTCGCGTCGTCCGCCTCCGCGACGGCCTCGTTGAAAGCGACCACACCGTCCCCAACCCCTACCTCGCCGACGCCGAAGTCGCCTCCGCCCTCGCGCTCTGAAAGGCTGTGCATCGGCCTGAGGTGCGCCTGCGCGTTCAAGAATCGATGAATCTACGGGCCGATGAGACTACGGCAGGTTCACCCGCGTCGTAGCCTCATAGTTTCGCCGTTTCTTGCCTCGTAGCCTCCCTCCTCGCGGCGGTCAGCCGTCCGCAGTCGGCGGTCATCACTTCCCGTGAATCCAAAACAGAAGCGAGCCGCCACTGCCGTGGATGCCTTTCTAGAATCCTTCCTCCCACTCTTCGTCGCCGTCAACGTCATCGGCACCCTGCCCATCTTCATCGGCCTCACCGAAGGCATGACGCCCTCTGCTCGCCGCAGCCTCGTCGTTCAGGCGGCGAGTACCGCCCTCGGCGTGTCCGTCCTGATCCTGTTCGCGGGTGACGTCATCTTCAAAACAATGGGCATTACCCTCAACGACCTGCGTGTCGGAGGCGGGCTCATCCTGCTCGTCCTCAGCATCGTCGACCTCGTCTTCGCTGACTTCCGCCGCCGCGACCCGACCAGCGATGAGATGAACAACACGGAGGTCGGCATTGTGCCGCTGGGCATCCCGCTCATCATCGGCCCCGCCGCCATCACCACCATCCTCATCTCCCAGGCGCGGTTCGGCTACCTGCCCACACTCGTCTCACTGGTCGTCAACCTCGGCCTGGTCGTGCTGGTCTTCTCCTTCGGACCGGCGCTCATGGCCCGCTTTGGCTCCGGCACCTCGAAGGCCATAGCCAAGGTAGCAAGCCTCTTCCTCGCCGCCATCGCCGTCGCCATGATCCGCGCCGGCATCTTCGGCATGATCGCCTCC
>DASSAV010000178.1:0-5558 GCA_035699265.1 Rhodothermales bacterium | reverse complement strand
GACGCCCGGACGGGCCGATGCGCTCCGGGCGGAGTTGTTGCAGGTCGCGCAGCAACAGGCGGAAGTTCGATACGACCGGGGGACGATGCTGGACGTGCTCCACGTGCTCACGGGATTCGATCTCGGCGATGATACGAAGCTGGTACTGCCCGGCGTAGAGGTGCCGGACTCCATCACGGTATCGCGGGACCGGCCCGAGTTCGCCCTGTTTGCGTTGCAGCGGCAGCGCATCGCGCAGCAGGCCCGGCTATCCGACGCACGGCTGCGGCCCCGGATCTCCGCCTTCGCACAGGGCGGGTACGGCCGGCCGGGGTACGATTTCCTGGATAACTCGCTCCATCCGTTCTGGCAGGGCGGCGTTCGGGTGCAATGGTCGCCCTGGGACTGGCACAACACGGAGCGGGAGCACCAGGCGGCGGCGTTGCAAGAGGAGGTCGTGACGACCCGGCAGGAAGCGTTCGCACGCGGCCTGCGCGTGAACCTGCAAAAAGACCGGAACGACATCCGCCGCCTCCGCGAAGTCATCCGCGCCGACCGGGAACTGGTGCGCCTGCGGGAGCAGATCGCGGCAGAGGCGGCCCGTCAGTTCGATGCCGGCGTACTGACGGGCGCCGACTACGTACAGCGCCGCAACGACGCCTTCCAGGCCGAACTCGTAGAACAGCAGCACCGGGTTGAACTGGTCCAGAAGCAAGTGCACTACCTGACCACCCTCGGGAGGTATCCCCAATGATATCAGGTCACGCCCCAATGTCGCATCGGGATTGTACAAGGAAGAGAAACTCCCCTCCTTTCCAATTCCTGTCCCGATCCATAGGGAAGCCTGCCCCGGACTCGATCCGCGAAGTGGGTACGGAAGCGAGGCAAGCTCCCCTCCTTTTCAAGGAGGGGATACAGGGGTGGTTGGTTTTGTCTCCACTATCCGGGGGTGGTTTGCATCTATTCCACGGCTTACATGCTATTCGCGGACTCGGCAAAAAGAACGCTGCCCTCCTGGCTCTCGTCTTCGTACTTGCCCTGGCCGGATGCAGCAACCGGAACGAGGCCGACGCCTATGGCAATTTCGAGGCCGACGAGACGCTGATCTCGTCCCAGGCCGCCGGCGAGTTGATCACGTTCGCGCCGGACGAGGGCGAGATCCTCGGAGCGGGACAGGTCGTCGGCGTGGTCGATACCGTGGACTTGAGCTTGCAGCGACAGGAGCTGGCGGCGAACCGGTCGGCGGTGTACGCACAGTCTGCCGGCGTTCTCTCGCAGATCGGCGTCTTGCAGGAGCAGCGGGAGACGGCCGAAAAGGACCGGGCGCGCATCCGGCAGCTCGTGTCGCAGCAGGCGGCGACGCCCCAGCAACTGGACGAGATAAACGGCCGGATCCAGGTCATCGATCAGCAGATCGCTTCGATCCGCACACAGAATCGAAGCGCGCTGAGCCAGCTCGACGTACTCGACGCGAAGCTCGCGCAGTTGGAACACCAGATCAGGGAGAGCCGGATCGTCAACCCGGTGCGGGGGACGGTGCTCGTCACGTACGCAGATCCCCACGAACTCGTCGCGCCGGGGAAGCCGCTCTATCGGATTGCCGACCTGGATACGATGTACCTCCGGGCCTACGTGAGCGGGGCGCAATTGCCGCAGGTTCGGCTGGGCGAGGACGTGCAGGTGCGGATCGACGACGGCGAGGGTGGCTACACGACGTTGCCGGGCCGGGTCGGCTGGATCTCCTCCCAGGCGGAGTTCACTCCCCGGATGGTGCAGACGAAAGAGGAGCGGGTAAACCTGGTGTACGCGATCAAGGTGTACGTCCCCAACGAGAACGGCCTGCTGAAGGTGGGCATGCCGGGCGAGGTCGTATTTGGACCGCCAGCGCAAAAGGAGGACGCCGCATGATGCCGGATTCAATTACTCGCTTACAGCATTCTAGAAGCGAAGAAAGCTCCCCTCGAACTCCCCTCCTTTCCAAGGAGGGGCTGGGGGTGGTTTGCATCTCCTCTAGAACTGGGGTGCTTCCCGAGCCTGTATGAGCGCCGTCGAAGCACATAACCTGGTGAAACGCTTCGGCGAGACCACGGCGGTAGACGGGGTCAGCTTCGCGGTAGAGCAGGGCGAAGTGTTTGGCATCATCGGGCCGGATGGGGCAGGCAAAACGACCCTGTTCCGCATGTTGATCTCTCTACTGGTGCCGGACGGAGGCGAGGCCCGGGTGCTGGGATTCGACGTGGTGAAGGACTACCGCGAGATCCGCCGTCGCGTCGGATACATGCCGGGCCGGTTCTCGCTGTACCCCGACCTCAGCGTCGAGGAGAACCTGAACTTCTTCGCTTCCATTTTCGGGACGACGGTGGAAGCCAACTATCACCTGATCGAGGAGATTTACAGCCAGATCGAGCCCTTCAAGGACCGGAGGGCAGGGGCGCTTTCCGGCGGCATGAAGCAGAAGCTGGCGCTCTGCTGCGCGCTCATCCACCAGCCCGAGGTGTTGTTTCTGGATGAGCCGACGACGGGCGTGGATGCGGTGTCCCGGCGGGAGTTCTGGGAGATGCTCGCGCGGCTCAAGTCGCGCGGCGTCACCATCGTCGTCTCCACGCCGTACATGGACGAGGCGGGCCGGTGCGACCGGGTCGCGCTGATGCAGGGCGGCCGCATCCTGCGGGTCGATACCCCCGCCGCCGTGAGCCGGTCTTTCGATCATCCGCTGCTGGGCGTAAAGGCTGCCGACCGTCACCGGCTGATGCGGGTGCTCCAGGCCGCGCCGTTCGCGCACTCGGTCTACCCCTTTGGGGAATGGTTTCACTACGCCGACAGCCGTTCGGAAGCCGATCCGGAAGGATTGCTGCGGTACCTGGAATCCGAGGGACTGCACGGCGCGCAGGTAACGACGCTCGAGCCCGGCATCGAAGACGCCTTTATGGAACTCATGGGTGAACCAGCAATAGCCGCACCCTGAAATGCCATTTATTCCCTTTCAAAACCGTAGAAAGAAAAGAAGCTCCCCTCCTGGACAGGAGGGGTTGGGGGTGGTGGATTCAAAGGTTCCTAGCAGCACTGATCTGCCGTCTGCGGACCCCCAAACTCCCATACACCCATACCTCCCCCCAGCTGCGGTCGACGGTCCGCGGTCAGCCGTCGTTCCAGCCATCGAAGCCAATCAGTTGACCCGCCGTTTCGGCACCTTCACCGCCGTCGACGCCATCTCGTTCGAGGTGGGGCAGGGGGAGGTGTTCGGCTTCCTGGGCGCTAACGGGGCCGGGAAGACGACCGCCATCCGCATGCTGATCGGCCTGCTCGCGCCCACCTCCGGCCGGGCTACAGTGGCGGGATTCGACGTGTACACGCAGTCGGAACAGCTCAAGCGGCACATCGGCTACATGAGCCAGCGCTTCTCGCTGTACCCCGACCTCACCGTGCGCGAGAACATCCGGTTCTTCGGGGGGATCTACGGCCTTACAAATGGCGAACTGGCCCGGCGCAGCGATGAGGTCACGGACAGGCTGGGACTGACGGGAGCCCGGAATACGCTGGTGAAGGATTTGCCCCTGGGCTGGAATCAGAAGCTGGCCTTCTCCGTGGCCCTGCTGCACCGCCCCCGGATCGTGTTCCTGGATGAGCCGACGGGCGGCGTAGATCCCATCACCCGGCGGCAGTTCTGGGACATGATCTACGAGGCCGCGAACGACGACGTGACGGTATTCGTCACCACGCACTACATGGACGAGGCAGAGTACTGCGACCGCATCTCGATCATGGTAGACGGCCATATCGCCGCCATCGGCACCCCCGCCGACCTGAAACAGGAGCGCGGCGTCGACTCCATCGATGAACTGTTCGTGCAGTTAGTCAGGCCGACCGAAGAGGGTACATGATGAAGCCAAATCCGCTTATTTACATGCAGAGCAGTAGATGTACAGAAGCTCCCCTCCTTTTCAAGGAGGGGATACAGGGGTGGTTTGTATCTATTCCACGGTCGACGGTGCTCTCTGCAAATACTAATCCGCCGGATTCAGAATGAACGCCTTCCTCGGATTCGTTCGCAAGGAGTTCTACCACATCCTCCGGGACCGGCGGACGCTGCTGATCCTGTTTGGCATGCCGGCGGTTCAGCTCTTGCTGTTCGGCTTTGCCATACGGAACGAGGTGGAAGACATCCGGGTGGCCGTGATCGACCGGTCCAACGATTCCGTCACCCGGGAGATCAAGGAGCGGCTCGCCTCCAACGCCTACTTCGTAGTCGTGGCACAGCTTCCGAACGAGGAGGCCCTGGAGGAATATTTTCAGGCCGGAAAGGTGCGGGAGGCGGTGGTGTTCGAGCGGGACTTCGCGCGGCGCCTGGAGCGCGAGGGCGTAGCCCACGTGCAGATCGTGACCGATGCATCCGACCCGAATGCGGCACGGACGATGCAGGCGTACACGTCCGCTGTCTTGCGGCAATACCAGCAGGAGTTGGGCGGCGGCCCGGGCGCACAGATCGTGCCCGCGTTCCGCATGTGGTTCAACCCGCAGATGAAGAGCGTGTACCTGTTCGTGCCGGGGCTGATGGCCTTCATCCTGATGCTGGTCTCCACGCTCATGACCTCCATCACCATCACGCGCGAGAAGGAGAGCGGGACCATGGAGGTGCTGCTGGTCTCGCCGCTGCGGCCGGCGCAGATCATCGCGGGGAAGGTCATTCCCTACCTGGTCCTCTCTTTCGTGAACGTGCTCACGGTGCTGGTACTGGCACTGACCATCTTCGGCGTGCCGGTCCACGGCAGCGACGGCCTGCTGCTGGCCGAATCCTTCATCTTCATCCTCACCGCCCTCGCGCTCGGCATCCTGATCTCGACGGTAGCCAGCGATCAGCAGACCGCTATGATGCTGTCGCTGGCGGGATTGCTGCTTCCGACGCTCATCCTGTCGGGCTTCATCTTTCCCATCGCCAGCATGCCGTGGCCGCTCCGGGCCGTCAGCAATATCGTTCCGGCCAAGTGGTTTCTCATCATCGCCAAAGGAATCATGCTGCGCGGCGTGGGCCTGGGCTACCTGTGGAAAGAGACGCTGATCCTCATCGGCATGGGGGTCGTCCTCTTCGCCGCCGGCATCCGCCGCCTGAACGTCCGCCTCGAATAATAGAAGCAAAAAGTACCCAAACTCCCCTCCTTTCCAAGGAGGGGCCGGGGGTGGTTGATTTTCAGTTCTACCTTTCCAGGCCCCTGCCAATGCGGCACCGAAACAGTCCAGCCGAATCCAAAATCCAAAATAGACAGGTGCGCACCCTCCTCTTTTTCCTTCGGAAGGAGTTCTTGCAGATCTTCCGCAACAAGGGGATGCTGCCGATCATCTTCGCGCTGCCGGTCATCCAGCTCCTCGTGCTCTCGTACGCGGCGACGTTCGAGGTGCGCAGCACCCGCGTGTACCTGATCGACGAGGACCACACACCGACATCGCGCCTGGTGGTGGATCGCTTCGAGCGCTCCGGCTACTTCGACGTGGTTGCTCGCTCCGGCTCCGACCGCCTGGCTGGGGAAGCCCTGCTAAGGCGGGACGTGAACATGATCCTCCACCTGCCCGATCACCTTGAGCGG
>DASSAV010000177.1:0-3823 GCA_035699265.1 Rhodothermales bacterium | reverse complement strand
ATAACAAAAAGCCCCTGCCGCTTCATGCAGCAGGGGCTTTCCCATAGGTCCGAGCCGAGAGAACTTACTTCTTCTCCTCGCTCTCGTCCACTACCTCATAATCCACATCCTTGACGCCCGACTGCCCTTCACCGGCAGCTTCGGCCTCGGGTTCGGCCTCGCCGTTTGCAGAAGCTGTTTGCTGCTGGGCGTTGTAGAGATCCTGGCTGGCCTCGCTCCACGCCGCGTTCAACTGCTCCATGGCGCTGTCCAGCTCGCCGAAGTCGTGGTTCTTGTGCGTCTCTTTCAGCCGCTCCAGCGCGGCCTCGATCTTCGCCCGCTTCTCCGCCGGGAGCTTGTCGCCGTAATCCTTCAGGTTCTTCTCCGTGGAGAAGATGAGGGAGTCGGCGGCATTGACCTTGTCCACCTCCTCACGGCGCTTCTTGTCCTCTGCGGCGTGCGCCTTCGCATCGGTCCGCATCTTCTCGATCTCGGCCTCGGTCAGGCCGCTCGATGCCTCGATGCGAATGGACTGCTCACGGCCGGTCGCCTGGTCTTTTGCAGAGACGCTCAGAATGCCGTTCGCGTCGATGTCGAAGGTGACTTCGATCTGCGGCAATCCACGAGGTGCCGGCGGGATGCCGTCCAGGTGGAACTTGCCGATCGTGCGGTTGTCGATCGCCATCGGGCGCTCGCCCTGTAGGACGTGGATCTCGACCGACGGCTGGCTGTCCGACGCTGTCGAGAACGTCTCGCTCTTCCTTGTCGGGATCGTCGTGTTTGACGAGATCAGGGGCGTCATCACGCCGCCCAGCGTCTCGATGCCGAGCGTCAGCGGGGTCACGTCGAGCAGAAGCACGTCCGTCACGTCGCCTGCCAGGACGCCGCCCTGGATGGCGGCGCCGACCGCGACGACTTCATCCGGGTTGACGGACATGTTCGGCTTCTTCCCGAAGAACTCCTCGACCGTCTTGCGGACGAGCGGGACGCGGGTCGATCCGCCCACGAGGATCACCTCGTCGATCTGCGCCTTGCTGATGCCTGCGTCCTTGAGCGCTTTCTCCATCGGAGGAATCGTACGGTCCACGAGGTCGTGGACGAGCTGCTCGAACTTGGCGCGGGTCACGTCGATCACGAGGTGCTTCGGCCCCTCGGTCGTCGCCGTGATGAACGGCAGGTTCACCGTCGTCTGCGTCGAGCTCGAAAGCTCGATCTTGGCCTTCTCCGCAGCCTCCTTCAGGCGCTGAAGCGCCATCGGATCCTTGCGGAGGTCGACGCCCTCCAGCTTCTGAAACTCGCTCGCGAGGAAGTCGATCAGGCGCTGGTCGAAGTCGTCGCCGCCGAGGTGGGTGTCGCCGTTCGTGGCTTTCACCTCGAACACGCCCTCGCCGAGTTCTAGGATCGAGATGTCGTACGTGCCGCCGCCCAGGTCGTACACCGCGACGATCTCCTCTTTCTGCTTCTTGTCGAGGCCGTATGCCAGCGCGGCAGCAGTCGGCTCGTTGATGATGCGGCGCACGTTAAGGCCCGCGATTTCCCCGGCCTCCTTCGTTGCCTTGCGCTGGGCGTCGTTGAAGTAGGCGGGCACGGTGATGACGGCCTCCGTCACCTTCTCGCCAAGGTACTCTTCGGCGGTCTGCTTCAACCGCTGGAGTATCATCGCCGAGATCTCTTGGGGGGTATACGTGCGGTCGCCGATCTTGACGCGCGCCGTCCCGCCCTCGCCCTGTACGACCTCGTATGGCACCGTCTTCATCTCGCTCCCGACCTCCGCGTACTTGCGGCCCATGAAGCGCTTGATGGAGAAGATGGTGTTCTGCGGGTTCGTGATGGCCTGTCGCTTCGCCGGAGCGCCGACCAGCCGCTCGCCGTCTTTCTTGAACCCGACGACGGATGGCGTCGTGCGTGCGCCTTCCGGATTCGGCACGACGACCGGTTCCGAGCCCTCCATGACGGCTACTACCGAGTTCGTCGTACCCAGGTCAATTCCAATGATCTTCGCCATGTGTCCTGTATGCTTGTATTAGGGGTGAATGCGAACGATGTCGTGCTAATTTGTCATGCTTGAAATACGTATCTGTTATCTCAAGAACGGTGCCGCTTTGCCACGTCGGTCACTTTGTCAGCACCCACACGCCCGTACCCTCTTGCCACTCTCTCGTACCCTCGTAGTTTCGTGGAATCCTTCATCCTCCACACCCCCGTACTGCCCGAATCCATCCGAGCGCAGCGACTGACGAACGAATATTCCAAACCTAAAATCCCCAATAGAACCGGCGGTCTGTGGTCATTGGTCGGCGGTCATTCCCCAACGTTTGCGCTATATTAACGCCTCGCGCCTCCGAGCCTGTACTTATGCGATATCTCCCCAATGTCCTGACCATAACGCGCATCGTCATAACACCGCTCATGCTGGTGTTGCTGATGTCGAACACACTGGTGGGCCAGGTCTGGGCTTTTGTACTTTTCGTCATCGCGGCTGTATCGGACTACCTGGATGGCAAGCTGGCCCGATCTTATAAGGCCCGGTCGCGCCTCGGCCAGTTCCTCGATCCGCTCGCCGACAAGGTGCTCGTCCTGGGCACGTTCGCCGCATTGGCATACCTCATCCCGGCCGTGATACCCTGGTGGGCCGTCGCGCTGATCGCACTGCGGGATTTGACCGTCACGGTTCTTCGGACCTGGGCGGAGTCCCGAGGGCGGAGTATTCGCACGCTGAAAATTGCAAAGAGCAAGACGGTCGTGCAGTTGGTCTACCTCATCATTGTGCTGCTCCTCCTGGCTGGAGCGAAGGCGCCGGGTAGCGTAGGACGCCTTGCGGCGAGGCTGTTGCACAGCCCGATCCCGTTCGTGGTCTTGCTGGGCGTGGTCGCTTTCACAGTCATCACGGGCATACTCTACCTGCTACGACAGGAGTACAATTCCTCCCCGAAGCTGAATGGTTGAAGAAAAAAAGATTCATCTCCATGAGTCGATCGCGCGTGCCCTCCTGGAGATCGGTGCGGTCTCGCTGCGGCCCGAAGCACCCTTTACGTGGGCCTCTGGCCTGAAATCTCCTATCTACTGCGATAACCGCCTCACGATGGCCTATCCCGACGTGCGGCGACGGATTCGGGACGGATTTGTCACCCTGTTGCAGGAGCATGCCGTGACGCCCGACGTGGTCGCTGGCACGGCCACTGCCGGTATCCCGCACGCGGCCTGGCTCGCAGATCGGCTCGATCTGCCAATGGCGTATGTCCGCTCCGCTCCGAAAGCACACGGCCGCGGCAATCAAATCGAGGGACTGATCTCACCAGGGCAGGGCGTCGTAGTCGTGGAAGACCTCGTCTCCACCGGCGAATCGTCCATCCAGGTCGTCGAAGCCGTTCGGGA
This sequence comes from Rhodothermales bacterium, assembly GCA_035699265.1. Lineage (GTDB taxonomy): Bacteria > Bacteroidota > Rhodothermia > Rhodothermales > DASSAV01 > DASSAV01. The sequence continues at coordinate 469 of DASSAV010000177.1, read as the reverse complement.
GGCAGGCGCCAATGTGCTCTGTGTCCTCGCCATCTTCACCTACGGCCTCCCACAATCAGTATCCGCATTCAAAAATTCCGGTACGCCTCTCTTCACCCTGACCAACTATAATAGTCTGGTCCAAGTAGCGTTGGAAGAGAGACGCATCGATGGGGCTGCGCTCAAGACCCTGCAGAAATGGCAAACAGACCCCGCCGCCTGGTCTGACCAAAGGATGCAACCATAATCGACGTCGTACGTGCCCACACGTGAACACCCGAACACGCAAACACCCGAACACGTGAACACTCTTCTGAATTGTTAACTGCTCACTACTAATATCCGTTCTGTAAAACTCTTGTGCAAAGCTGGGAGACTGTTTGGAAAGAGCGAAGCGCGTTCAACTCCTCCCTCCGAGGGAGGTGGCCCGCCAGGGCCGGAGGGTGTTGCTTTCCCATACGCTGGCGATCCCTGGGCGACTATGCACAAT
>DASSAV010000176.1:0-3407 GCA_035699265.1 Rhodothermales bacterium | reverse complement strand
AGGCTGTCGACGTCGAAACACTGGAACTGGCGCATGGCGGGTGCTGCGTGCTCGGGCAACTCCACGGCGAGTTCAGGATCGGTCTGGGGCGTACGTCCATCTTCAACCTGACCAGTGCTCCGCGCTCCAGCCTGTCCCCGGTCGATCTCGGCTTCTTATGCGTACAGGGGGCGAGCCGGGAGGCGCAGGACCGCGACTACGACCTGCTGAACCGGGCCTGGCAGGAGGAGATCACAAAGCGTCAGGTTTCCGCTCAACCAGCGATACCGGCCGTTCAACGCCTGCTAGATCCATCAGCGGCGCGCCCCGAACCCGAAATGGCGTAGTATCGGGAGAGGATCACGCGGCCAAGGCTGTACGCTTTTCGCGGAATTGCTGGTCTTTGATGCGTCGGTAGCCTGCCACTGCAAACCCAACGGCCACCATGATGATGCCGAGCCAGAGCAGGTTGATGAAGGGCTTTTCGTAGGCCTGTACGATCAGCCAGTCTTCCGGTGCGACGGAGACGCCTGCCACGTTGAGGTCGATTTCCCCAGTGTTGACGTTCATCCCGGTGAAGGTTACGGCGAGGCCCCAGTCTTCCGCTCTGTTCTGGATGAATCGTTGCATCCGGTCCTGCAGGATGATGTAAACCGGTCGGAGGGTGCGCGTCTCGCCGGTCTGCAGGTTGGTCACGTCCAGGATGGCGGCGACGGCGATCTCGGTGGAATCAGGCAGGATGCTCTTGTCCACGTTGAGATCGAACCCGGTGAACTTCAGCGAATACTGCCGGTTGCCGAGGATCGTGGAATCCCCGCGTGAGAGCGTCAGGTCGCCACCTTCGGTAGCGGAGTTCGAGGTTGCCATGACGCTCGGGGTGACGGCGGCGTAGATATCCTTTTCGACCCACAGCTTGAGGTCGGGGTGCTGGATCCACTGGTCCTTGTTGTTCTTGTAGACGACCGGCTTGAGCGTAAAAGCGTGCCCTTCCCTGTCTTTGAAGTCGAGTACGTAGGCCGTGCGGCCTTCGGGCGTCTTCTCCTGGCCGCTGTAGGTTACGTCGTAGCCATTGACGGTCTTGGTCTGTCCCCGTGTCAGGACGAAGTTGTCGCGCTTGTCGCCTATCTGGATTCCGGCGCCGTCGGTGAACGGCTCGCTGAAACCTGCCGAAGCAACCACGCCGAGCATCATTAGCATGAAGCCGATGTGTGTGATGGCCCCGCCCGCCAGTTTCGGGTTGCCGCGCCCGATCTTCCAGAGCACGAACCCGTTTCCATACAGGGCGAAGAAAGCCACGAATACGAGCAGGAGCAGGAGGATGCCGGTTCCGTACATGTCCCAGAACTGGCCGAATCCGGCGCCGAGGCCGGCCTGCGTGATCTGGGGGGCAGCCGTCGATATGGCGTGGGGGTTGGCCGTGCGCTCCACGAAGGGGGTAAAGATGAGGACCAGGAGCGTGCTGACGACAGACAGGGCGAGCGGTTTGAGAAGTACGCGGTTCACGTTCTCGACGCTCATCTTATTCCACCAGAAGAGCTGTCCCAGTCCGGCCAGAAACACGAAGCCAACCGCCAGCGGCAGGGTCCATCTGTTGTAGAACGTAATCGGTACCGCGGACGGGCTCTCCCGGAACAGCTTCCCCATGATGGGTGCGCTCGTACCGAGCAGGACGACGGCTGCGGTGGCGCAGAGGAGCATGGCTCCGGAGAAGATCATGAACTCCCGCGAGAGCACGTTGGACTCGCGTTGGCGGGTAGGCAGTTCGCGATAGCGGAATGCGAACAGTCCGAAGCTCAGGAGCGCCATGGCGGCCAGCCAGATGAGCAACTGGCCAGAAAGGCCGAGGTCGACGAAAGCGTGTACGGAGATGTCGCCCAGGATACCGCTCCGGGTGAGGAAAGTCGAGTAGACGACCAGCATAAAGGCCAGAATGCAGAGGAATATAGAGGCCTTATAGCTGGATCCGCTTTTGCGTTGCGTGACCATCGTGTGGACGGCGGCGATGCCGACGAGCCAGGGTACCAGCGACGAGTTTTCGACGGGATCCCACGCCCAATAACCGCCGAAGGAAAGAGTCACGTACGCCCAGTAGCCGCCCATGGCGATGCCTGTACCCAGGATCATGGTGGCGAAGATGGTCCAGGGCAATGCAGGGCGCACCCAGTCGGTATACTTCCGTTGCCACAGCCCGGCCACGGCGTAGGCGAACGGGACGATCATCGTGGCGAAGCCCGTGAAGAGGGTGGGGGGGTGGATCACCATCCAGTAGTTCTGGAGCAGATCGTTGAGGCCGTTGCCGTCTGTGGGGATGAAGCCGGGGTTCTGCTTGAAGATCGGAGCGTCGGGGAACCGCTCGAACAGCATCGCAAAGGGTGACGACCCGATGGAGATCGTCCCGATCTTCAATCCGACGATCATCGAGATCAGGAACAGCTCGCAGAACGCGATGACGGCCATTACGGGCGCTTCGTAGCCTTTCGCCCAGCGCATCAGCGCGAAGCCGATCAGCCCCGTGTAGAAGATCCAGAGGAGGAAAGAGCCTTCCTGCCCCGCCCAGAACGCCGAGAACAGGTAGCGGGTGGGCAGATCGCGCGACGAATACTGGAAGACGTACGCGTACTGGAATTGGTGCGTGACGATCAGGTAGAACAGGATGCATCCGGCGGCGAGCACGCATCCGACCATAGCGCCCCATGCCACGCGGCCGATCCGCTTCCAGTCCGACTCCCCGTTGCGGTACTGCGCAGCCTGAAAGAAAGCGAACCCGGAGAGTCCGCAGGCCATGAAGGCGAGGAGAATGAGGAGCTGGCCGACCGTTCCGAACATAGACGCACCTACCGAGCCGGAGATGAGGAGGGGCAATCACGTAACGCAATTGAAACAAGAGGCGCGGGGACTGTTCCGTCCCCGCAGGGTTGCTTATGCCACCAGTGGACGCTATTCATGGGATTTTGGCTCGGGGCCAAGCGCCGGTTTAGTAGGTGGTTGGGGGTTTGTTGGTAGTCCGTGGTTAGTTGTCGGTTGTGTTCAGGTGTTCGAGCGTTAGGGTGTTCGAGTCGGGTGGGTGGTACAGGTCTGGCGTTCTTTGTTCTCTGGCTCCTCCGGTGGGAGATGGGGTGTCAATTGTAACGGATCTGACGATTTGTTCGTCGTCAGTTGTTGGTTGTTGCGTGGTGCGGTGAAACGTAACGGATCTTACGGTTTCTGCGTTATTCTAGAGCATGGAAGACGCATCATTGCACACTTTGCACGTTTTTTGTCAGTTGTTGTTGGTCCGTGGTCAGTTGTTGGTTGTCAGTTGCACAGATTGCACACGGAATGCGGGTTTTTGTGAAGCCGAATGGCCCGGCCGTAGGTAGCGGGTATCCGGGATGATCGGGGTGCCATTGGTAGCGCCGTACGGTCGTACGTAGCGTCGCACGGTCGTA
>DASSAV010000175.1:0-8777 GCA_035699265.1 Rhodothermales bacterium | reverse complement strand
GAGTTGGTCTCGTCGACGGTGCCGTAAGCCCCGATGCGCCGGTCGTCCTTGGCGACCCGTCCGCCGCCGAAAAGCCCGGTCGTCCCGCGGTCGCCGGTGCGCGTGTAGATCTTCACAGGATGGGAAGGCTGGTGGTAGGTTGTTTTACATGCGAGCCCAGCGGGCGCAGGTAGGTGATCCGAAAACCGGACGTGCTGTGCTGCTCTAGCAGGGCGTCCATGTGAAAGATCGCCGCGACCAACTCAGCCGTCAAGACCTCTTCAGGTGGTCCTGCGGCGCGGATCCGGCCCGCGTCCATGACGAGCAGGTACTCGGTGAAGCGAGCCGCCAGCTCCAGGTCGTGCAGGACGACGACCACGGTATACCCGGCGGCGCTGAGCGTCGTCAGGCGCTGCATCAGGTCGAACTGGTAATGCACGTCCAGGTGGGCCGTGGGCTCGTCCAGCAGCAGCAAGCGCGCATCCTGCGCGAGCGCCTGCGCCAGAAAAGCACGCTGTAATTCTCCGCCGCTCAGCTTCAGCACCGACCGCGATTCGAAGCCGGCCAGGCCCACGTCCGAGAGCACGCGCTCCATGAACTGCCGGTCGCTCCGGTCGTACGTCTCCAGCCAGCCCTTATGCGCGGACCGCCCCAGGAGTACGAGTTCCTCGACCGTGAAGTCGAAGGTGAGGGCGGGGATCTGGCGTACGAAAGCGAGATGCCGGGCGAGTTGGCGGGGGTGCCACGATCGAACTTCGCGGCCGTCGAGTGTCAGGCTGCCCGAATAAGGGATGGCCCCCCCCAGCGTTCGCATCAGCGTCGTCTTCCCACTCCCGTTCGGCCCGACGATGCCGATCAGGCGGCCTGGTGCCAGGCTGAAACCGACGTCCTGTAGAATCTTTCGCCCCTCCAGTTGCACCTCCAGCCCGGTGGCTTCAATGACAGGGTGCGCGGTGTCGGGGACGATCATGGTGAAACGGGGGAGAATCTGACGTATCGGTATCCGTCGGCGGCCACGTTCTCGCGCAGGCTCTCGGAACAAAGCGACGGTAAAACCGCGTCAGAGAGGTCCCGAGATCGGGATGGCCATAACCCCATGACGAGACGTAATCTTATGTTCCGAATCGGGCCGGTATTGTTCCTGCTGGTTTCCGTACTGCTGATCTGCTGGAGCGGCTGCGATACGCACAAGATGCAGGGTGAGTTTGCGGACCAGGCGTTCAGCCCGCCGAAAAACTACACTCACACCGATGCCAGCGGGGAGATCGTCAAGGACAACAATGCGCAGCCCCTGGAAGATCCGGACGACTGGCGCGTTGCCCCGAGCTTGCCGGCTCCCGCCATCGACGTGGATCCGGCCTATCCCAATCCGGCCAGCGCACAGGAACAGATCTACGTGCGGGTTACCATCCGGTTCGACGTTGACCTCGGCGGGGCCTTGCACCTGGCCGAGCCGATAGGGACGAGGCGCCTCAATGAATTGCAGGCAGTCCAGGTAACCGGCATTGGAACCTACATTCTCAATTTCCCGGCAGGGCAGTTGGGGAGTACGGGACTCCACCGGCTCGTCGTCGTAAGCGGCAGGGGCGAAATCGTAACGTACGGTGACGTGAACGTCCAGTAACAGGGACGCTGTACGGCCTCTTATCGCAGGAGGGTGACCTGGCGCGCTGCCGTGAAACGCTCGCCGCGGATGCTGTAGATGTAGATGCCGCTCGGCAGATCGCCCGCGTCGAACGTAAAGGACTTGGTCTCACCCGCCTCCATCGTACCCGAATACAAGTCCCGAACCGTCTGCCCCAGCATGTTGAAGACCTGTACGCGCACCTGCTGACGATGCGCAACGGTGAGGCTGAACTTGCTGGAATTGTTGAAAGGATTGGGGTACGCGGTCGTGAGGACGTACTCCTTCGGTTCCGGCGTCTCGGTCGCCGCCGCGGGCACAGGGGCGACCTGGGCCGAGGCGTACTGGGAGAAGCCAGCCGTCAACGTGAGAAGGACAACCAGGAATCGTAGCGTGTGCTTCATACTGCCTTATTCGTAGCCGCCGGAAAGTAAGACCGGTGGTGCTTCATACAATAGTAAAATAATCGGTCCGGATCAACTGAGGCTACCCCTTTTGCCCCGGCAAGTTTCACCGTTACGCGAACAGGACTGCCGCACCCGGAACAGTGCAATTGACGTGCCGGACCGCGACAAGCCAACCCCGAACCACTCCCTCCCCCTCTCTCTTCCCCCTCCCGTCCTTTCCTTCACTCGTCCTCTCCTTCACTCGTCCTCTCCTTCACTCGTCCTCTCCTCCTCTCGCCCTTTCCTCCTTTCTCCCTCTCGTCCTTTCCTGAACCCCTCACCGCCCGGCGAGCCACGATGTCGGGTCGACCGGAAGCCCATTTCGGAACAGGCCGAAGAAGATCCCGGCTCCTTTCGGGTCCTGCTCGGTTCCGGCACGGCCAATGATCTGCCCGGCTCGGACGTCATCTCCGGTCTTTACCAGGACCGCCGACAGGTTGCCGTACACACTCTTGTACGCGCCGTGGCTGATGGTGACGAGGGTGCCGAAATCCGGCATGACGTCCACGAGGATCACGTCTCCGTCGAAGACTGCGTGGACGTCCGCAGCCGGTCGGCTTGCGATCAGCACGCCGGGGTTCGTCGTCGTGGTGCCCAGCAACGGGTTCACCCGGTCCCCGAACCCCTCTTGCACCACACCGTCGACCGGCCACGGCAGCCTGCCCTGATTTTGCGAAAACGAGCCGGACAACGCCTCGAAGTCGCTCCGTATCGTGGGATCTGTGGCGGCAGCGGTTTCCCGGTGCAGGGTTTCTTCCTGATTCAACCGGCGCATGAGGGTCGCCAGCGCCTGTCGCTCCGACTGCTTCTGCTGGAGTTCACTCGCGATCTGTTCCGTCTGGCGGCGGAGCCGGGCGACGAGGCTCGTCCGGTCGCGCTGGAGGCGGCTCAGCGTGCGCTCCTCTTCCTCCGCCTTGGCGAGTAGCTTCGCTGTTTCCGTGTGCGTGCGATCGAGCTCCTCCCGCCGTGCCCGGAGCGCGGTGGTGTACCGCAGCACCTCGTTCAGCTTTCGCTCGCGCTGCTCGCCGAATCGTTGCAGGTAGCGCGCGCGGATGAGCATCTGGTTGATGGACTCCGATGCCAGGATCAAAGCCAGGTCGTGCATGCGGCCATATTTATAGGCGTGGATGGCGCGCGTCTGGTACTGCTCCCGGAGCCGGTCCACGTCTGCTTGAAGGATGAGCAGCGAGGTGCGGAGGGAGTCGCTGGCAAAGCTCAGCTCACGGAGCCGGTCCCGGTACGCGCGCGCCAGCTCTTTCCGCAGCGCGATTTCCCGGTTCAACTGTTCCAGGTCTTCCGTAGAGTTGGCTTCGAGACGCTGCGCGTCGGAAAGGCGCGACCGGTCTGTTGCGATCTGCGCTTCCAGGTCGGCCAGGCGCTCCGCCGTCGCGTTCTGTGGCTGGACGGACTGTGCCTTAGCGGAAAACGTGAACGTGAGGACGAAGGCCGCGAACAGCGCTATGCGTAGAACATCCATTGAAACTTCTGCTCGCCGGGTTTAGACCAGATTCCTCTGGGCAGCTCTTGTGATGTGGCCGCACCACGGCGAGCAACTCCCATTCCACAATGCCACCGGCGGGCCGATGAATGAAGTATGCCATGGCAAGCCCCCACGAAAACAAGTCTCCCGCCCATACGATCATGACACCACGCCACCGCCCCACAAACCCGCCCTCCCCGTCGAATCATGGACGGTGTACCGAAGGAACGGAAGCGCTCAACCCGAACAGCCCTCTCCGCCTCTTATCGAATCGTGGATCCGCGCGCCGGATGAATCCCCGCGCGTTGAGCGAGTGGCGCCTGCGACACCCTCCGAATCATCGCCATCCCCCGCGCGCCGCTCGGTCCGATGTGTGCGCCGGGAAGGGGATTCAGCGCGTTCCGATTTCCCTCGTCCTTTCCCCCTCTCTCCCTCTCTCCCTCTCTCTCCTTTCCCCTTCTTTGGTCCTTTCTTGGGCGAGCAAGAAAGGACATCCCCCAGGAAAGCACACCCCAAACGAAACGGCTCATTCGGATATGGTATCACTCGTTTCAGCATCCCAGGTCATGAGCAGCGAAGCGAAGGAACGCTCTTGAACACTACGCCGAGGAAACGAAAGCAGTTGAGCTGCAACGACTGCCTAATTTAATGCCATTGTCTTGAACACAATAACACGACAACACCCTACAACCGATTCCGCCGCGCAGTGTCGTTAACGTGTAGCTGGAAGGAGAGAGAAGCCGGGTTGAGTTCCAGGTCCCGGTAATAGAGCGATGCCGACGAATGGTCGACGGGCATGCGGAAACTGATGCGGCGGGGCAGGTACACGCCGTCGAACACGTCGAAGTCGGAGAACGCGCGTTCCTCGACGATCGCTCCCTCGGGCGACACCTGCTGGTAAGTCGTCACGCGCCACAGCCTCGGATCGATTGTGTAGCGCTGGACGCCGGTGGGATCCGTAAGGGTGTACAGCGAGTCGTTGGCCCGGACGGTCCAGGCGACGTTCGGGTCGGGGAAAATAATGCCGAGGAAACTCCGAAAAAGGTCGGGGTCGTCGACCGGAATGCCCAGAGCCCCCTGAGCGTCTTGCACGGAGCCGTAGAGCAGTTCGTTGTGGATGCGGTCGTACAGGTACAGGCTGTCGGGCGTTACGAGGGCGCGCGCCGCTTCTATGCCGAACCCGGGGCTGATGCTCAGGTACAGCGAATCGTGTGCGCGGGCACGCACCTCCGCCGAAAAAGAGCCGGCCCGCTCGGGGGTGCGAACCGAGAAGCTCGCCCTGGCGCGGAAAGCATCCAGCGTGTCCGAGCTGAGGATGATGTGCTCCAGGATCTGGTCAGCCGTGTGTCGGGGGAATTGCGCCGGGAGCGGGGGGAGGCCGGGAACAGTTGGACGGGTGTGCGCGCAGCCGCCCCACAATAGCGAGGCTACGAGCGCGGCGTACACGGGACGGAAACCGAACCTGCAACACGACAAAAGCAGACGATTCACACCAAACCCGGTTATTCACTTGAACAATGGCGGAAGCGAATTAAACTCCCCTCCTCATCTGCCTCTCATCGAATCACGGCCCGAGCGTCGGAAGGAATCCCCGCGCGGTTGAGCGAGTGGCGCACCAGCGAAGGAGTCCCGGATCACCGCCATCCTTCACGCGCCGCTCGGTCGATGTGCGCGCCGGGAAGGGGATTCGAGCGTTTTGATTCGACCGCCCTTCTTTGGTTCTTTCTTGGGCGATCAAGAAAGAACATCCCCGGGAAAGCACATCCCCCAATCACTACCCGCCCCGAGAGGCCCTCCTTATCGTCGTTGATTTACCATTTCGGCAAAACCAGCTCCCCTCCTGGACAGCAGATGCCAGGGTGGTTCGCATCTGCTCAGAAAACAGAACTGCTCAACTAGATTTGGTATAACTGCACACGATGCTCTGGTTGCACGCAGACGGGTGCCGCCCGGTAGGGTAGGGGGAAACAAGAAGGGGCAGACCCCCCTGCCTGGTCTGCCCCTTGGGTCCACCTTCAGTTCCAAACGGAACGTGAGGCGGTCTTGTGGGACGGAATCTAGGACGATGCGGACGCCAGCAGTACTTTTTTTCGATGAATGACGGGACTTGCCGGACGAACCGTTACGTTTGTTCGGTGAAGGGGTGGAAGAGACGTGCTCAGAACTCGTCGCTGGTAGCTGCGGCCTCATCTTCATTCTCTTGCTCACCCTCCTCAGCCTCGTCGATGATGTCCTCTAGTTCTTCCAGCGGCTCCTCCGGGTCGATCACCGTGACGGGCTTATGCTTGATTTCAATAGGCAGCTTTTCTTCGGCGAGGCGGTACATGGTGCCCAGAGGATGTTCACCCGCCTCGACGACGATGCCGTCCTTAACGAGTTGCTTGGCTACGTTGTAGGGGCACATCTCGAATCCTTTCGCCCGCAGGTAAAAGTTCGCATTGCGCCGCTGCTTTCCGATAATTAAGACGTAGCCGCGGGCCAGTTTGGCCTTGGCGTGATTGACCCATTTATCTTTCGAAACCGTGGGGCCTACACGCTTTTCCTGGTAGTCGCTACTGCTTGAGGTTTCCATAACTGAACTCCGGGATGCGGGGAAGTGCGGGCGTCAACCCGAGTTGCCAGTAGGAGTTCCGAGGGCCTCATCTCGGGCAAAACTTTAACAAACCCCCGCCCCAAACTCCCACAACTCCCACACTCCGCCCATGTCATGTCGAGCGAAGTCGAGACATCCCACAGGGCAGCACTATCCCCCAAATTGTCATCATGAACCCAGCCCCGAACGTGATCCGGGCTCCCCAGCATCACACTTGAACACGACCACTTCCGCAGCGACGGTCCGCGGTCGGTCGTCTGCGGTCATCTCGAAGACGCGAACACTTCGCAGGGAACCCCAGGCCGCCACCAGCCTACAGGTACTTCCACGAAACAAGGCTACCTCCCAACGCAAGAAAGCCCAATGAGCGACCTCTTCCAGTTCAGCCGTGATTACCTCGACTACAACCTGGCAGGTGCCACACTCCAAACGTGGCTGCTGTTGCTCGCCGCCTGGCTGATCATCAGCGTCGTTCTGCTTCTCATCCACCGCGTGCTCTCAAGCCGCGCAAAGGCATTTGCCGGACGCACGGCCAACCACCTGGACGACGTCCTCACGTCACTCATCAACCAGACGCGGGCTTACTTCCTCGTCGGGTTGGCCTTGATGCTGGCCACGGTTCTGCTATTGGCCGGAGCGGAGACGGCAACAGCATCCGCACGGATAGGACACGTCGTCTTCATCGTCTTCCTCGTGCAGGTGATTATCTGGGGGAACGGCCTGATCAACGTCTACGTCGAGCGCTACAGGCAGGCCAAGCTCGCCACGGATCCCGCCGCCGTCACCACCATGAATGCGGTCGGCTTCCTGGCCAGGCTGCTCCTCTGGGTCGTCGTCTTTCTGCTGGCCCTCGACAATCTCGGCGTCAACATTACCGCCCTGGTGGCCGGCCTCGGGATCGGCGGCATCGCCGTGGCGCTTGCTGTCCAGAATATCCTGGCGGACCTCTTTGCCTCGCTTTCCATCGTGCTCGACAAGCCCTTCGCCATCGGGGATTTCCTGATCATCGACACCTACATGGGCTCCGTCGAACATGTCGGCCTCAAAACGACGCGCCTGCGCAGCCTGTCCGGCGAGGAACTGGTCTTCGCCAACAGCGACTTGCTGAAAAGCCGGATCCGGAACTACAAGCGCATGTACGAGCGCCGGATTGTGTTCCAGTTTGGCGTGACGTACCAGACCCGCCTCGAACAATTGAAAGCCATCCCCGTGATGGTCCGCGACTTCGTCGAACAACAGCCGATGGTCCGGTTCGACCGCGCTCACTTCCAGGGCTTCGGCGATTCCGCTCTCAACTTCGAGGTTGTGTACTACATGCTGGCCCCCGAATACAACCTGTATATGGACACGCAGCAGGCCATCAATCTCGCGATCTTCGAGCGGTTCGAGCAGGACGGCATCGAGTTCGCATACCCGACGCAGACGCTGTTCGTCGAAAAATTACCGAAAGGTGCGATCTCCGGCGTGAACGGTGGCGACGCGGCGCCGTGAAAGTCTGACCGCCAACTTTTCGGTGCCTTAGGTGCGGACCCAGGATTGCAACCCCGGAGGTCGGAAGGAACGTGAAGCCACTCGCATTTGCCGTCGTCGTACTCGTACTGGGTTCGCCGCCCCGGCCGTCGAATGCCCAGGACCGTGGCAGCCATGCGGCCGAGCAGGCACGCGACCCTGACAGTACTTCGCTGGCCGGCCGGGTCCTCCGGCTGGCGGAGAAGGTCGAGAGCGCAACCGAACCGGACCGGCTAGATGGTCCCGAAACCCTGGCGTTCGCGCCCGTTTTGGGCGGCCTTCGCAGGGGTGCCAGCCTGACGGCCGGCGTCCGCTTTATACCCTATCGAGATCGAGCTGTGATGACTGCCCTCGAAGCAAGCGCGAGCATCAGGGCGTACTGGGGCGTGGCCGGTTTGGTCGGCTACCGGCGTGGACGATGGCTCACACGAGCCTTTGCACGATACCGGTACATGCCGCAGGAGGACTTCTACGGCATCGGACCCGACGTGACGCGGGACGACCGGAGCGACTACCTGAACCGAGACGTGCTGGCCGGGGGGCTGGTAGGAATCCGGCCCTTTCGCCGTGCGCTCGTGGGAGTCCATGCCTCATACCTGGCTAACAATCCAGGCAGGGGACGGGATCATGACGTTCCCGATCTCGGAGATGCATTCTCTCCCGAATCAGTGCCCGGCTTCGGTACTGACACCCGCTACGGTGTACTGGGCCTCTGGCTGGAATGGGACGGGCGAAACGTCCCGTACGAAGGCGCCTTCGGAAGTCGCTTCACCCCGGCCAGGGAGCGCCCCATGAACATGTCGTTCACAGCGTCGAGGGGGCTCTACTTCTCGGTCGACCTACGCCGGTATCAGCAACTGCAGGGCGGCGCGTACGATTTCTACGAGGCCGAGTTGGAGGCGCAGCAATACATTCCGTTTCACTTCGGCGACCACGTCTTGGCCTTTCGTGAGAACCTGGCCATGACGTCGCCGGATGGGGGAGACCGGGTTCCGTTCTATCTGTTCCCGACATTGGGCGGCTCGCGTACGCTTCGCGCGTATCACGCGTTCTTGTTTCGGGACAGGGGTGCCCTCGTCGGGAACGCCGAGTACCGGTGGAACGGGTTACCGTTCATCCAGCCCGCACTCTTCCTGGATGCAGGCT
>DASSAV010000174.1:0-5562 GCA_035699265.1 Rhodothermales bacterium | reverse complement strand
GTTGATTGCGTTTTCTGTCGTTCACGTCGCAATTCTATCCCTCCGTCCGGCCCCGCCCTGTCGTCTTTGGCGCATGGGGGCCTCACGTATGGCTACTCCGGCGTACGATTCCAGTGCGTCGTTTCGTATGGCCTACCCTCGCGGTATGCGCCATTTCTCTACGTGCCGATGCCGGCGGGAGCCACCTATAGGCTCGAATCTGCCGGTTTGACCGGAAAGAAATGCCGTCCCCAGTTCATCTCTTGCCAAGCCCATGGCCACGTGAAAGGAACCTGGAAGCTTTTTTGCTCGAACAAATTCCATATCATCGGCGAGGCTTGAGTTGACGGCGCTTCCGAACCTCAGCTCTGGTAAAACGGCTACGGCGACGATCTTCCGGCGATCGCGCCCCGGTCGCCGTGCGGCCTGTCCTACATGCGGATAGGTGGAACCGTGTCTATATCTTTTATGCGATACATCCTGTGCATCGGGACCTTTTTGTGCCTCACTCCCTGCGTATTCGGGCAAGGCTTCAACACGTTCAGCGGGCGCAACCACCCCGAACTGCACTGGCGCGTGGCCGAGACGGAGCACTTCGAGATCATGTACCCGGCACGTCTGAGCGGGATTGAAGACCGGGCCGCGCCCATCGCGGAGCGCACGTACGCCGTGCTCTCGAAGAATCTGGACGTAACCTTCGAGCACAAAATCCGCCTCTACCTCTCTGACGAGGACGAGATCGTGAACGGATTTGCCGTCGGCGTCGACGATCCGTACACGAACATCTGGGTCAACCTGAATGAAGTAGCCGACGTCTGGACCGGGCCTGAGAAGTGGCTGCGGAAGGTGATCGCGCACGAGCTGACCCACATTTTCCATTACCAAGCCATCCGCTCCAATATCGGGTGGCTCGCCAACCTCATCGCCAACCCGCTGCCCCGGTTCTGGACGGAGGGCCTCGCCCAGTACGAAACGGAGGACTGGGACGCCCAGCGCGGCGACCGATGGCTACGCACCGCCGTGCTGGACGACGACCTCGCCTACTGGGACGATCGCTCCATCTGGAACGGCCGCCTCCTGTACGCCGAGGGCAGCGCGCAGGTACGCTACTTCGTGACGCGCTTCGGTGACTCTACCCTGACGGAGCTGCTCCACCATAAGAAGAAGACGCTGCTCGGGCTCGCCAGGGTACACGACTTCTTCGATGCCTTCGAAGCCACCACCAAGATGCCGTACAATCGGTTCGAGGACGACTGGCGGCGGCACGTCAACATCTACTACAACACCATCGCGGGCCAGCTCGAACCGGCCGACTCGCTCGCCGAGCGCCCCCTCGCCGCCCCCGGCGACTACCTCTACGACCTCCGGTACAGTCCGGACACGACGAAGGTAGCCGTCCTCTCGGTGACCTCGGCGGAGCGGCCCGTGCGGCGGCTCTACGTGGTGACGCGCAAGGACCAGTCGCGCCGGATCGTGGCGGAGGGATCCATCGACGCGCCGGTCTCGTGGAGCCCAGATAGCAAGCGCATCGCCTACGCCCGCAATGCGAGAGGGGCTTTCGGCTCGCTGCTAAATGACCTGTACGTCGTGGACGCCGACGGGGGCACTCGGCGGCGGCTCACGCACAGCCGCCGCGCGTATGCGCCCGCATTCTCACCCGACGGCAGCCGTCTCGCGTTCATCGCCTCTGAAGGGGTGACCAGCAATATATATATGACGGATCTGAGCACGGGGAGGGAGCGGCAGGTGACGCATTTCACCGGCAACGTGCAGCTCTCGGGCCTGCGCTGGCATCCGGCGCAGGACGTGCTGGCGTTCGGACGGTTCGACGCGGCGGGGCGGCGCGACATCGTCCTGCTGGACCTGGACACCGGCGAGATCACCCCCATTACGTCCGGCGAGGAGGACGACCGGGGGCCGGTCTGGAAGCCAGACGGGACCGCCCTGGCCTACACGTCGTTACGCGACGAGATACCCAACGTATTCGTCCACGACTTCAATACGGCCACCGACCACCGCGTGACCCACGTGTACACGGGGGCCACTGTGTACGACTGGTACCCTGCCGATTCGTCTCAGGCGGGCAACCTGGTCGTCATTTCCAGCGTCGCCCGCGAGCACGACAAGGCGTATCGCATCGACGCGGGCCGGATGGCGCCTGACGTGGACGTGCAGGTACCGGAGGAGTATGCGGAGTGGACCACACACCGCCCGCCCCTGGAGGTCCCTTCCGCCATCCCGCCCGATTCCACCCTCGTACTGGGGCGGCATCCCTACAACTCGTGGACGAACATCACCCACGCGGCCACCCTGGCGCTGCCGTATTACGACAGCCCGGAGGACTTCGGGATCGTCGGCGCGAGTGTCTGGACGGAGCCGCTGGCGAAGCACATGCTCGCGTTCATCGGCGGCATCTCCATTCCGTCGCCGTGGGACCGCAGCCTGTTCGCGGCGACCTATATCAACAACCAGTGGTTTCCGACGCTCGCGTTCAACCTCTACCGGATGCCGGGCACGACCCGGTTCTACGGAAACGACCTGCTGGTCGAGAACCTGGGAGGGGGCGACGTGACAGCGGTGTGGCCGCTCGACTGGGTCGACCGGCCCTACGAGTCGACCACCTTCGAGGCCCGCTTGCGATACGTCGACGTGGATCCGCTGGAGGTGGGCGCCTTCGAGCCCACGTCCGCCAGTCTTCCACCCCCACAGTCGGGGCAGCAGGCGGATTTGAAGTTGTCGCTGACGTACAAGACGCAGCGGCCCTACCGCTACGCGGTGACGAACCCGCTGGACGGCAAGGGCGTCCGGCTGGAGCTAACCGGGGCCGCGCCCGTCCTCGGCGCCGACAGTCGGTTCGTCCGGGGCGACCTAGCGGCTTATTCCATCTTCAAGACCGTGGCGGACCAGCGGCTATACCTGTACGGCCGCGCGCAGGCGCAGGAGGGCAGCTCGTTCTCGCAGGATTACGTCGGCCTCTCGCGTTACGACGACATCCAGATCGGTCTGCCGGGGTTCCTGCCCTTTACGCTGGGCGAGACGGAGCGGGTGCGCGGCTACCGCCGCTATGCCCTGGGAAACCGGATGCTGTTCGGGACGGCGGAGTACAGGATCCCGCTGGTGCCCGACCTGCATACCAGTCTGCTCGGTATCCTTTCCCTCGGCAGCACGAGCCTGGCCGCCTTCGCAGACGGCGGGCTGGTGTGGACCGGCGCCGACTTCGACCGTGCCGTCAAGCGGCTGGGAGTGGGCATGGAACTGAAGAACGCCCTCGTCATCGGCGGCTTCTTCGAGATCGGGCATGCCCTGGGCATCGCCCAGCCCGCCGAGTTCCTCGGCACAGACGAGCAGTATGAGGTCTACTACCGGATCCGGGCGGCCGTCCCATTCTGAGTTTGCGTGTTGTCGGTTGTTCGTGGTCAGTCGTTCGGGTACCGGAGTGTTGCGGTGAATTGTAACGGATCTTACAGTTTCCGCACTATTCTAGAATAAGCAAGACGCATCATTGCACACTTTGCACACTTTTGACCGGTTTTTCGGGCGTGCAGGGGTGCCGATTGTAACGGATCTTACGTTACAGGGCGGTACGTTGCACAGATTGCACGCAGGATGCAGGAGTGTTCAGGTGTTCGCGTATTCACGTGAGAAGGCTGGCTGCACACTTTGCACGCGGAACGGGTATTTCCGGGGTGTGCATCGCAGCGGTGCAGCGGTACAGGATGTCAAAGAACGGGTGCGGCGGAGGTCTGGACCTATGTAGGGCAAGCTTTGTGGCGGGGCAAGGTTATGTTTTGAACCTTGACTTTTCGGATGGCGGGTTGAGGGGTTTCGGGGGGTCGTGTCACGCGTCGCAATGGCTGAAAGCGTGGGCGGAAAGGCTTTTACCTGTCCGGACGCCGGTTCTTGCATCTTGTAGAGGCTCGTGCCGTACCTTTGATGAGGATGCAAATCACCTGAAGGCCGACTATGCAAGCTTACAAGTCTCTCTTGCTCATTGCGGTGCTCTCACCGGCGGCACTCCTCCTGGGCGGCTGCCGCGGCGACAACGTAAACCGGACGGATGAGGGTACGCTGGTGCTGGGTGGGACGGAGGTTACCGAGACCCTCACGCGGGGTGTCGACCCCGGCAGCCGCACCCTGGTACTGAACGGGTTTAACGGCACCATCCAACTGGAGGGCACCGACGCGGGCGCGGCCAGCCTCCAGTTTACGAAGAAGGCGCGGGGTTCGGACAACGACGCCGCCCGGCAGAACCTTGCCGAGATCGCCATCGATGAATCCGGGGACAACCTGTCGTATACGTACGCGATGCATTCCGAGTCCCCCGAGCGGACGTCGGTCGACGTGAGCGGCACGGTGCCGTACGGGACGAACCTCAGCATTCAACTTCGGAACGGAGACGTCCAGATCTCCAGCGTGACCGGTCCGATTACCGTCAGAAACGAGAACGGCAGCATCCGTATCAGCGGGGCGGCCTCGAACGTGCAGGCGGTAACGCAGAACGGTAGTGTGGAGGCAGCCTTCCAGGAATTGCCGCCGGATGCGTCGGTGCGTCTCAGCACGTCGAGCGGCACCGTCTCCTTCGCGCCGCCGGCAGGCGCCTCCGCCCTCATCCAGGCCAGCACGGAAGCCGGGAATATCCGGGTCGCCGACGGGCTCCAGTTCACGAGCCAGAGCCTCAAGCCGGAGGGGGCGGGGGGCGAGTTCATCGGGAAGCTGGGCGCAGGCAACGCCGACGTGACCCTCTCCACGAATGCGGGCCAGATCGTCCTGGAGCAGGGCGCTGTGAAGGGTTGAGGGTTGTGGGGGAGACTGGGGATATGGGTGTTTGGGCGTATGGGGGAAGTCCTCGCGCCTTCTGCGGCTTGTGCTCAAGATTCTTTAATGGGTTCGTAAGTCGCTATGGAGCGGATTCTTATTTCCACCGGGACGCCATGGGAGCCGGTCGTCGGCTACTCCCGCGCCGTGCGCGTCGGGCCGCACGTTCACGTCTCCGGGACGACGGCGACGGATGCCGGTGGCAACGTGGTCGGCGTGGGCGATCCGTACGCCCAGGCGGTACAGGCGCTGCGGAACGTCGCTTCGGCTTTGCAGAAGGCCGGGACGAGCGTCGAGCACGTGGTACGCACGCGGATGTACGTCGTTAACATGGCGGATTGGGAACAGGTAGGGCGGGCGCACGGGGAAGTGTTCGGCGCCATCCGCCCAGCGACGAGCATGGTGGAAGTCAGCCGCCTGATTCACCCGGACATGCTGGTCGAGATCGAGGCGGATGCGTATGTGCCGAAGGGTTGAGGTACGGCGAAGGACTGTACACTGGCACTTTCTGACGGACGCGAGCATGGAACTCGCACGAAATAAAGCATCGGCGGCGTCCGTCAAGCAGTGGCACCTCGCGGAGAATTGTACGCGCCGGTATTAATCGCATTTTCCCCGAGGTGTGGCGAGCCGGAGGGCGGCGGCGGCGTAGTTTCAGCTTACGTTTTTCAATCCTCATCCTCGTCGAGACATGATCGCCCGCTATACGCGCCCGGAGATGGCGCACCTCTGGAGCGAAGAGCAGCAGTTTCACTCCTGGCTGGAAGT
>DASSAV010000173.1:0-5342 GCA_035699265.1 Rhodothermales bacterium | reverse complement strand
TTCGATGCGGTGGACGCCGCCGGTAGGAATGAATACCGTGTCCCCCTCCCCTACCTGCCGTCGTTCATGGTCCAGCGTGAACGTGCCACTTCCCTTGACGATAACCCAGTGCTCGCTCCGGCACTGATGTTTCTGAAGCGATAGCCGTTTACCAGGAAAGACTACGATACGCTTGACCCGGTAGCCGGGCTCATTCAAGTATTCCTCCCAGCGGCCCCACGGACGATTATCCGAATCGATAAACATAGCTTGCATTTAATGGAGAGGTGAACAGACAGTACCCGGAACCGATTCAACTATTTGTGCCAAAGATACGATCTCCCGCGTCGCCGAGGCCCGGCCGGATGAAGGCGCGGCTGTCCAGACCCCGGTCCAGAGCGGCCGTCAGAATCGGGACGTCCGGGTGATGCCGGCTCAGGAGATCGACTCCCTCTGGAGCGGCGACCAGGCAGACGAAATAGATACGGGAGGCCCCTCTGGCCTTGAGGAAACTGACGGCATTGACGGCACTGCCGCCGGTCGCCAGCATGGGATCCGTCACGAACACGTGCGCGGAGGCAATCGTGCTCGGGATACTGCTGTAGTAATCGACCGGGCGGCGGGTGTGCTCATCGCGGTACATGCCCAGGTGCCCCACCCTGGCATCTGGCAAAAAGCGAAGGAATCCATCGACCATCCCGAGCCCGGCTCGGAGGATCGGCACGAGGATGACGTCTCCAGCAAGTTCGTAGCCTACCGCGGGCTCCAGAGGCGTGTCGAATTGAACTTCCCGGAGCGGCAAAGCCCGCAAGGCTTCATAGGCCAGCATGGCGGCAGCACTTTCGAGCGTACGACGGAAGGTCCCGTGGGGCGTCTCGCGCCGGCGGAGAATGGTAAGGTCCCGCTTGAGGATCGGGTGGTCGACTACGGTCAGATTCTGCATGGTAGAACGCGCGTCCGTCTGAATCCGCAGCTCCGATCTCGGTCAATGAGAAGATCCTGCCGAGAGCGTTCCCGGATCTATTTCGCTGACGGTTCCGTTGGCGAACGCCAGCGTGCGAGCCGGAAACGTACGAACTAATCGGTAGTCATGCGTCGCCATGACGAGGGTCATCCCCTGACGATGCAGCCCGAGGAGCAGCTTCATGATCTCGTCTGCCACGGTCGGATCGAGGTTGCCGGTCGGCTCATCGGCGAGTAGAATCCAGGGGTCGTTGACGATTGCCCGGGCGATGACGACGCGCTGCTGTTCCCCGCCCGAGAGTTCGTGTGGGAAACGGCGCTGCTTGTGGCTCAAGCCCACGCGGGCAAGCGCATTGAGCACCCTGCTCCGAACCGACAGTCCTCGCTGCCCGGTCACGTGCAATGCGAAGGCTACGTTTTCGTACACGTTCCGGTCGGGGAGCAACTGGAAATCCTGGAACACGATTCCCAGTGAACGTCGAAGGAACGGGATTTCGTCCGGTGTTATGCTGTCGGAGACGTAGTCGCCGACGCAGGCGACACCCCGGTCGGGGATCATATCCATGTAGAGCAGGCGGAGGAACGTGCTTTTTCCACTCCCCGTTGAGCCCACGAGATACACCTTGTCGCCCCGGTTGATTTCCAGGGAGACGCGCTCCAGAACGGTCCGCCTGGTGCCGTCCGGGAGCGGATATGAGGCCGATACGTCTCTAAACTCGATCTTCATTCCTGAAGGTTTTCTATCCTTGATCGACTCATGTCAGGCCATCCAAGAGAGTGGCGGCGGGACTTACATGACGGCCGACCACGGACCGCCGCAGGAGACTCATCCACCAAGTCCCTCGACTGAAAATCTGCTGACGGTCCGGCCATTCGCTGCTTCAACGCTGGGATTTGCGAAGGAGCCAGTGAATACGCTCGGAATGCTCCGTGGCAGAGGCCGTCGAGAACCCGTCGAACGATTGCAGTATTTCGAATGGCGTCTCCTTGAGCAGGGACTTGATCTCGGCCATTTCGTAGGCCCGCTGCACGTGCTCCTCATGGTACTGGGCTCCAGCCGCCGTAATCTCGAAGGTCGTCGTGTGCAACCGCGTCGTGCGGTCGTAAGCGCTGTGGCGAAGGTAGGAAAATCCCTCTGCTTCGCCCGCGTCCTCGAAATACACCTCATTGTTGATCGAGTTCAACGGCGTGCTCTGGTCGAAGAAAAACAGTCCCCCGGGCCGGAGGGCGTCATAGGTGCACTGCAACAGCGCGCGAACACCCTTTTCGTCCAGCACGTAGTTCAGTCCATCATAAAGTAGAATGACCACGTCTACAGGCGCGTCCACCCGAAAGTCGGTGAAGTCGGCCACCGCAAATTGGACAGGGGATCTGTAGAGTTCCGCTTTTGCCCTGCCCACCCGGATCATCTGCAACGCGTGATCGGTCGCGGTGTATTGATAGGGTCCTAGCGGCTGGAGTTCGAATGCAAAGGACCCCGTGCCGCAGCCCAACTCGAGCACGGTTTGCGGATCGGGGTGATTCGTCTGGAGGATGCGGTGGGTGTACTCGGCCCATGCCTCGTACTCAACGTGCTCCATCACGACGTCATAGCCTGCCGCGAGCGCGGTGTAAGGCTGGACGTCGACCGTTTCCTGTTCTGCTCTTTCGTTTTCGACTGCCACGTCTGGAAGGGATTGAATGAATGCTATGTCGCTACAGGTCCGGGTTCTGGATCGAGCCGCCTGCGCGCGATGTCCACGGCGAGGTAAACGGCGCTCCGAAGGCTGCTCGGTGAGGCTCTCCCCTGCCCTGCAATATCGTAGGCGGTGCCGTGATCGGGCGACGTTCGTACGATTGGGAGGCCTGCCGTAAAGTTGACGCCGCTGTCGAACGCGAGCGTCTTGAACGGAATCAGTCCCTGGTCGTGATACATCGCCAACACGGCGTCGTAAACACGGTGGCCGCCGATGGCGAAAAAACCATCAGCGGGATAGGGCCCGAAGACGAGGTGCCCCTCTTCGCAGGCGCGACGAATGCTCGGGCCGATGATCTCGATTTCCTCCCGCCCGAGGATCCCGCCGTCGCCGGCGTGCGGATTTAGCCCCAGCACCGCAATCCTCGGTTTCGCGATCCCAAAATCCGTCATAAGGCTCGCGTCGATGATGCGGATCTTGCTCAGAATAGCCTCTTCCGTGACCGCCCGTGGGACATCCCAAATCGGAATGTGACCGGTCACCAGCCCGATGCGGAGGTCATCCGCAACCATCATCATGGTGAAGGCGTCGGCTCCCGTGCGGCGTGCTATGAACTCTGTGTGTCCGGGATCTTTGTACCCAGCGAGCGAGATGGCCTCCTTGGAGATGGGCGCGGTCACCATGGCATCGGCCTGCCCTTCCTGGCAGAGATCGACGGCGCACTCCACTGCCATCATAGCCAGCCGGCCTCCTTCCTCCGTGATCTTTCCTAACGCAACCGGCGGCTTCTCGCTGGGAAGTACGTCCAGTACGGCGATTTCCCCGTCGGTTACCTGGTCCGAAACCTCACGAACGACGTGGAGGCGGAGGTCGTGGAAATTCAACTCTTTCGCGTGTACCCTGAGTACGTGGGCCGAGCCGACCACCACCGGCTGCACGAACTTGAGGAGGCGTGAGTCGGTGAGACACTTCAGCACCACTTCAGGCCCGATGCCGTTCGGATCACCGAGTGTAATCGCTATCCGAGGTCGTCTCCGGTGCTCCGAATCGGTATGTCGCCCCTCGATCGGTTCAGAAGCCATGTACGTGCGTTCGTCGGGTTATTTGATCGCGGACCACCGACGTGAGGGGGACGGGGGCGTGGGGATGCCGGGAGCGTTGTTCGGACCTACTTGCGGCGCCTGGGGCTCGCGTAGTCGCGCAGAAACTCAACCAGCAGCCTGACGCCGAACCCCGACCCTCCCTTCGGCCGGTAAGGCTTGGGGGTGTGAACGAACGCCGTCCCGGCAATGTCGACGTGGATCCAGGGATAGTCGACGAAATTCTCCAGGAACTTGGCAGCGGTGATGCTCCCCGCCTCGCGCCCGCCCACGTTCTTGAGATCCGCGACGTCGCTTTCCAGCGCCTTGCCATACTCCTCGTACATGGGCAGGCGATGCACGCGGTCTCCACTACGATCGCCCGCCGCCTCAAATACCGTGATCCGGTCCGCAGCGCCATCCACTTCGTTCGTCATGATGCCGGCGGCTTCGCTGCCCAGGGCAATGACGACTGCGCCGGTAAGCGTGGCGAGGTCGACCACGAGCTCAGGCTTATAGTGCCTGGCATACGAGAGCGCATCTGCGAGGATGAGCCGGCCTTCGGCATCCGTGTTAAGCACTTCTACGGTCTTCCCAGAGTGCATCCGGAGTACATCACCCGGTACATACGCATTTTCACCGGGCCTGTTGTCCGTAGCCGGGATCAGGCCCACGACATAAAGCGGTACTTCAAGCCGGGCGAGCGCTTCGAACGTCCCCACGACCGCGGCAGCACCGGCCATGTCCACCTTCATGAAATCCATCGAGTCTTTCGTCGGCTTCAACGACAGGCCGCCTGTATCGAAAACGACGCCCTTCCCGACGAGGACGATGGGGTATTCGTTGACCGCGTTTTCAGGCCGCCAGGTCAAGATGGTGAAGGTAGGCGGTTCCTGGCTGCCGCGGTTCACGGCGAGGAGCCCTCCGAACCCCTCGTCCTGGATCATCTGCTTGTCCCAGACCTCTACTTCATAGCTATACTTTTTGCCCGATTTCTCAATGGCTCTCGACAGCAGCGTGGGCGTTTTCTCATCCGGCGACAGGTTTACCAGATCGCGAGCTGTGCCCACCGATTCGGCAACGATACGGCCCCGCTCGGCACCCCGGCGCCCGACCCTTTCATCCTGCTCCGAGTGCAGCACCAACCGCTCGACACCCTCGAAGACGTTCTCGTCTCCCGTCTTGTACCGCCGGAACTGATAGGAGCCGAGCACAAATCCTTCCACCAGCGCCTGGCTTGCCGCATCGGGATCGAGGGGATTGTCGGGCATCAGGATGGCGACGGTCTTGGCTTTTGCGTTCTTCGCCGCTTGCGCGCCTGCTGCGGCTGCCTGCCGCAGGCGCTCTGCATCGATGCTCTTCGCCTGTCCGAGGCCGATCAATGCCACGCGCCTGGCGCGGGTCTTATCAGGGTACAGTAGTACCGGGTCCGCCCCTACTTTGCCGCTGAAATCGGCGAACGCCCGCTGGAAGGGTTCTCCGAACGATTCTTCGAGGGAATGCCTGTCCTCCTGGGAAGCATCTTCCGCCAGGGGGGCCAGCAGCATATCCACATCCAATTGTGCAAGCGGAATACCGGTTACGGAAACTTTCATGGCGTCGACTTTTGCGATTTCAAATCTGATAGAGAAGATAGGTACAGTGC
>DASSAV010000172.1:0-6985 GCA_035699265.1 Rhodothermales bacterium | reverse complement strand
GGCTTTTTGGACCGCGTTGTTGAACACGAGTTGGGAGGCACGCCAGATGTCGGGCCCGGTGCCGTCGCCTTCGATGAACGGCACGATGGGATGGTCGGGAACGTGCAGCTTGCCGTCCCGCATGGTCATGGACTCGCCACTGCTCGGGGCCGTCAGATTGTTGTACTCGGGCATCTACCTGAAAGGAATGGATGGAATGTGCCTGTGAGAGGACAGGGCCTGAATATACAAAACGACAGGCACCAGGCAGGAAGCGAAAAAAGGGCGAAGTGCCGGGGTGGCGCACTGAATGCCAGATCTGCATGCAAAAGAATAGTGCAAGCCTGCCCATCCACTCCCATACCCCCAAACTCGTACCCTCCTACTCTCGTAGACTCCCCGACTCCTTCCCAGCGGCGGTCTGCGGTCCGTGGTCAGCCGTCAAACGAACGCCTAAAGCTTCCCGACAATGGCCCGCAACCGTAGCTCCCAAACCTTCCGGGCGGCTTCTCGCATGATCGACTTGCTCATCTTAGACTGCCCCTCGGTGCGTTCGGTGAACACGATGGGGACCTCTACCAGGCGGAAGCCCCGGCGCCAGGCCCGGTACTTGATCTCGATCTGAAACGAGTACCCGTTCGACTTGATGCGGTCCAGGTCGATGGCTTCCAGCACGCGGCGATGGAAACAGGTGAAGCCCGCCGTCACGTCGAAGATCGGGAGGCGGGTAATCATGCGGGTGTAGATGCTGGCGCCGTAGGAAATGACCAGGCGGCTGAGCGGCCAGTTCATGACGCGGATGCCGTGAACGTAACGAGAGCCGACGGCGAGGTCGGCTGTGCCGTTCTGGACAGGCGCAATCAGGCGCGGGAGATCGTCCGGATTGTGCGAGAGGTCGGCGTCCATCTCACAGATGAAATCGTAGCCCTGCTCGATGGCATACTTGAAGCCGGCGATGTAGGCGGTTCCCAGCCCCTGCTTGGCGGAACGCTCGATGAGGTGGATGCGCCCTGGAAATTGGCCTTCGAATTGGCGAACCAGGCGGGCGGTGCCGTCAGGTGAACTGTCGTCGACCACGATGGCGTCGATCCCCGTTTCCTGCTCGGCCACACGCTGCAGGACGCTGGCGATGTTGTTCGCTTCGTTGTAGGTCGGGACGACGACCGCCGAGCGCCCGGGGGGATGAGGTGCGGGGGACCCGTGGTCGAGGTTCATGGACGAGACGGAAGCTGGCGGCTGTGAGAATGGGGAGCGAAACTACTCGGAAACAGGGGAGAACGTCAAGGGCGAGCGGGTCGCAGGCCAGGTTAGAGCACGATATCGCCCAGGCGATCCTGTCAGGATGTGCGAATTTTTGATCTACTTCCTGAATAAACGCGGATCTGGTCCGATTTTACACCTCACTCTGCAACCAGGGGGCCGGAGGAAATCGGGTACAAGCTGCACGCGCGCGCGCTTTTTCGTAGATTACATGGCTGTACCTGCCGGCCTTCCGAACAGAGCGTCAGGTCGTGACTGGAATTACCGCCGAGTTGTTTCCTGCCCGACGGGAAAAGGAGAAACCGGTTCCCGGTGCGCACGTCATAGTTCAGGCGGCGAGCTTTGTGAGCCGTCGCCGGCTCGTCGACCGGGCTGAGGTTTTACGGCGCCGTTTCCCCCGGCTGCATGGCCGACCAGAGGGCAACCGTGCTCCGGGTATGTGCTTAAGTATCACGATTAGCTAATAGATTGCACAATGGCGAGCGAAACGAAGAACAGGAATAAGGGCAAACGTTCGGCCGCGCGGGTGAATGTTGCCGGCGAAGAGAATGTGGCTACCAGAGCTGCCGGTAACGGCTCCCCGATTGCTTTGCCTGACGTCGTAGAGGTCAAAGCGACGTTCAAGACGTATCAGGCGGAGAACTACGACCACAAGAAGCTTGGCCTGACCGACGAGCAGCTCGTCGATATGTACCGGAACATGCTGCTCCAGCGACGCTTTGAGGAGCGCGCGGCGCAGATGTACGGCAAGCAGAAGATCGCAGGCTTCCTTCACCTGTACATCGGCGAGGAAGCGATCTCCACGGGCACGGCCTGGGCCATGAAGATCGGGCTCGACTCGGTCATCACCGGCTACCGCGACCACGGGATCGCCCTGGCGATGGGGGTGAGCCCGAACGCGGGTATGGCGGAGCTTTTCGGAAAGATCGACGGCACCTCCCGCGGCAAGGGCGGCTCGATGCACTTCTTCAGTGCCGAGAAACGCATGTACGGTGGCCACGGCATCGTGGGCGGACACATCGCGGTCGGCGTCGGCCTCGCGTTCGCCCATAAATACAAGGAGGACGGAGGCGTTTGCATGACGTTCTTCGGGGATGGCGCCGTCAACCAGGGATCTTTTCACGAAGCGGCCAACCTGGCTTCCCTGTACGAGCTTCCGGCCATCCTCATCATCGAGAACAACCAGTATGCCATGGGGACGTCGGTCGACCGTGCCGCCGCCGAGCCCGACCTGTTCAAGCAGGCCCTCGGTTACAATATCCCGGCGTCTGTCGTGAACGGGATGGACATGCTGGCGTGCTACGCCGCCATGAAGGACCATATCGCCCTGGCGCGCGACAATCAGCCTTCGCTTATCGAGATGCGGACGTATCGCTACCGCGGCCACTCCATGAGCGATCCCCAGAAGTACCGGACCAAGGAGGAGATGGAGGCCAAAAAACACGACGACCCGATCATCCGCCTCAAAGCCTACCTGGTCAACAACAAGATCTCAGGGAATGAGGAACTCGACCGGATCGACGACGAAGTGAAGCAAGAAGTAATGGAGGCGGTGGACTTCGCCGAAAAGAGCCCCGTCCCGCCCCTTGAGACGATTTACGAAGACGTCTACGTCGAGAACGATTATCCATTCCTGACAGACTGATGTGTTTGTCCGTTGTTCGTTGCCAGCGATTGGCGGTCGGCGGCCGGTCGTCGGCGGTCATCCAGGTACAACCAACAACTGACCACCAACAACTGACTACTGACAACTGACTACTGACAACGAACATACAAATGGCAGAACTACAGTTTCGGGAAGCGCTCCGGGCGGCGATGGTGGAGGAGATGGAGCGTGACGAGACCATCTTCCTGATGGGGGAGGAGGTCGCTGAATACAACGGCGCATATAAGGTCAGCGAAGGGATGCTGGACCAGTTCGGGCCGAAGCGCGTGATCGATACGCCCATCTCCGAGAGCGGCTTCGGTGGGCTCGGCGTCGGCGCGGCGCTCGGTGGACTGCGGCCGATCATCGAGTTCATGACCTTCAACTTCTCGTTCGTGGGCATCGACCAGATCATCAACAATGCGGCGAAGATCCGGTACATGTCGGGCGGACAGTTCAAAATCCCGATCGTCTTTCGCGGGCCGAACGGTGCGGCGGGGCAGCTCGGTGCGACACACAACACCTCCACGGAAGCCCTCTACGCATATTTCCCCGGCCTGAAGGTGATCGCCCCGTCGAATCCGGACGACGCCAAGGGCTTGCTCAAGTCGGCCATCCGCGACGACAACCCGGTCATCTTTCTGGAAAGTGAGGTGATGTACAGCCTGACGGGGGAGGTGTCGGACGAGGCCGACTACACCCTGCCAATAGGCAAAGCCCGGATTGCGCGCGAGGGGGACGACGTTACCATCGTGGCCCACAGCAAGAGCTACTGGGTCGCGCTCAAGGCGGCGGACGAACTCGCATCGGAGGGGATCAGCGCCGAAGTCATCGACCCCCGAACGATCCGGCCCTTCGACTTTGACACGGTGGTGGACTCGGTGAAAAAGACGAACCGGCTGGTCATCATAGACGAGAGCAACCCCTTCGCGAGCGTTTCGTCGGAGGTGGCCTTCCAGATCCAGGCACGGGCCTTCGACTACCTCGACGCGCCCATCCAGCGCGTGACAGCCAAAGACGTGCCGGCTCCATACGCCAAAAACCTCATCGAATACTATATGCCCCGCGCCGAAGAGGCCGTGGACGCCTGCAAGCGCGTGCTGTATGCTAAATAGTCAGTAGTCAGTTGTACGCTCGCTGCGCTCGCTGTTGTTCGATGCAAAGGCGCTGGCATAAGCAGTTGCAACGGTTGCTGAATTAACTCCTGAAGCCCGAAGGAGAACAACTGACAACGGACCACTGACAACTGACCAATTATGGCAATACCTGTTGAGATGCCGAAGATGAGCGACACCATGGAGGAGGGTGTGCTCGTGTCCTGGACGAAGGAGGAGGGGGACGAAGTCTCCGCCGGCGATGTGATCGCCCAGGTCGAGACGGACAAGGCGACGATGGACCTGGAGGTGTACGACGACGGTGTGCTCCTCAAGAAGGTGATCGCCGAGGGTGACGCTGTCCCGATCGGTTCCCTGATTGCCGTGCTCGGCAAGAAGGGCGAGGACGTCTCCGGTATACTGAGCAAGTATCAGGGTAAGCAGTCCTCGGGGGAGGAGATTCCAGCCCCGCCCGCCACGCCGCCGCCTCCGCCGGGAGCCAGGGCAGAGCCGGTGATCGGAGGCGAGCCTACCCAGGCGCCCGAGCCGAATCGGACGACCGACAGGGGCGATGGAGCGGCTGTTCAGCAGCCGCCCCAGCCTGCAGCGGCGATCCCGCCCGGCGCGGAAGAGCGCATCAAGGCGTCTCCGCTGGCCCGACGCCTGGCACGGGAGCACGGAATCGACCTCGCCGTATTACAGGGGTCGGGACCCGAAGGGCGCATCATCCGCCGCGATATCGAGGCGCAGATCGGCCAGCAGCCGGCGGCACAGCCTGCTCAACCGCAACGGGTAGCGGCTCCTGCCCAGGTGCCCGCTGAGGTATCCCCAACTATTCCAGGCGAGCAGTACGAGACCATTAAGCTCTCACAGATGCGCAAGGCGATCGCCCGCCGCCTCGCGCAGAGCAAGTTCACGGCGCCGCACTTCTATCTCGTCATAGACGTGGACATGGAGAAGGCTGCCGACTTCCGCGCTCAGTTGAATGCCCTGGCGGAGACGCAAGAGCGGCCGAAGGTTTCCGTCAACGATTTCATTACCAAGGCTTGTGCGCTGGCGCTGCGGCAACATCCTGACGTGAATGCGTC
This sequence comes from Rhodothermales bacterium, assembly GCA_035699265.1. GTDB lineage: Bacteria > Bacteroidota > Rhodothermia > Rhodothermales > DASSAV01 > DASSAV01. The sequence goes on along the minus strand of DASSAV010000172.1, from coordinate 1,919 downwards.
GTGGCTGGAGCAGGAGGGCGAGATCCGGCGCTACCATCAGGTCCACGTGGCCGTCGCCGTAGCGCTGCCGGAGGGTCTCATTACGCCCATAGTGCACAACGCCGATCAAAAAGGCCTGGGGCAGATCGCCGACGAAACGCGATCCCTGGCGGAACGTGCGCGCAACAAGCAGTTGCAGCCGTCGGACTACGAAGGGTCCACGTTCACGACGAGCAACCTCGGCATGTTCGGGATTGAGGAGTTTACGGCCATCATCAACCCCCCCAATTCATGCATCCTGGCCATCGGCACGATTCGCGACGAGCCGGTCGTCAAGGAGGGTAAGGTCGTGCCGGGCAAGCGGATGAAGTTGACCCTGTCCTGCGACCACCGTATCGTGGACGGGGCCACAGGTGCCCGTTTCCTCGGCACGGTCAAGGAGTACCTGGAGGAGCCGCTCAACCTTCTGCTTTGAACCCCATCTGTTAATCCGTCACCCTCGTAGGGGCATAGCGTGCTATGCCCCTTTTTTGTCCTGGCCCATTTCTTTGCCTTGAACCTACTGCCCCGGCCCAGGGTACATGTACTCGAATCCAAAATCCCAAAGTAGCCACCTGCCCCTTTGGCGAAGTGCTTCACAACGCCTCAATTTTATCCCTTTGCGTCATCCCGACGGAGGAGGGATCTGTTCAAAGTGGAACGGTTCAGATGAATCTGAGCCTCGCGTTCTACACAGATCCCTCACCCGAAAAATTGCATCGGGATTCGGGATGACACCTTTGGACAAAAGTGATAGATAGCTAGAATCCAAAACCCCCACCTCGCTCGCCTTGACCATAGCCCACATCTCCGACATTCACTTCGGCAGAATCAAACAGCCGGGTATCGTGGAGCACCTGGTTGAGGAGATCAACGCCGCCGGCGTAGACCTGGTCGCCGTCAGCGGCGACCTGACGATGCGAGCCCGCCCGCACGAGTTCCGGTCGGCTGTGGAGATGCTGGATGCCCTACAGCCGCCCGTCCTGGTCGTTCCAGGCAACCACGACGTGTATCCCTGGTGGCGGCCTTACCGCAGGCTCCGCCACCCGCTGGGGCGCTACCGCACGCACGTAACGGCCGACTTGCTGCAGACCTTCAAAGAAAAGGGCCTGGCCGTGCTGGGCATCAACTCGGCGCACGGGAGGACGATGAAAGGAGGCCGGATCGGCCCCCTGGAAAGGGCGACGATCCGCAGCTTCTTCCAGGAGCAGGAGCCGGACGTATTCAAGGTGCTGGTCGTGCATCATCACCTCACCCTGATTCAGGCCCTGGCACCCCACGATGTGGCACGGAAGGCGCAGAAAACCCTGGAGGTCGCCTCGTCCGTCGGCGTCGACCTCGTCCTTTGCGGCCATCTGCACGTCTCCCATATCGAACCGCTGGAGCTCGCGCCGGGGCGGCACCGCATGGTAATCGTGAGCGCAGGCACCGCGACGAGCAGCCGGGGACGGGGACGGCACGCGCAGACGAACCTGTATAACCTCATCCGAATCTCGCCGGAGTCTTTCGAGATCGAGGAGAGGATCTACGAGCCCGAAGCAGGCCGCTTCGTAAAGCACGACGAGACCCTCTTCTCCCGAATCTACGAGATGCAGGACTGATACCGGATCCACTTCCTGAATCGCTGGAATCGTTCAGGCCCACAAAGCTCCCCTCCTTTCCAAGGAGGACACGAGCGAAGCGACTGACGAAGTAAATACAGAGGTGCTTGGTTTCACTCCCGCCTCCTTTCCAAGCGCTCGCCCCGATTCAGTCTATCGGAAAACCGACATCAATCGGCGATGTACCAGCACGCATCAAGGTGGGTGACATATATTTCACCTATTCTTAAACTAGATTTAGCTCGCCCGGCGCGAGCATGAATATCACCAATTCAGTTAGCGGATTTGCACAAATTGTTC
>DASSAV010000171.1:0-12532 GCA_035699265.1 Rhodothermales bacterium | reverse complement strand
CCAGGATTTCGAGCAGCTTTTCCAGCAGGTGGTGGTCGGCCAGATGGACGTGGACGTGGACGCCCTGTTCGGTACCGCAACAGGAGCGCTACACGATACGATGAATGGCCTGAAGCAGTCCGTCCAGGTCGTCGACAAGACCCTGGCAGGTTCCGTCGATGCCACCCGCACGGCCCTCATAAAGGAGCTGGAAAAGCTAAAGGGGCGTGTCGTGAAGGCCGAGAAGCGAAACCAGGAGAGTGTGCGGGTCCAACTCGAAAAGGCGAGTGCCAGCCTGTTCCCGGCAGGTAAATTGCAGGAACGCGCCCTCACCCCGCTCTACTTCCTGAACAAATACGGCCCCGACTTCCTGGCGCACCTCCAACAGACCCTCTCCCTCGACACCACTGCCCACCAGGTGGTGCAGGTTTGAAGGTATTATCACGCCTTCGACGATAATAACTGCGCCTGGTTTATCTTTCGGCTGACAAAGGACTGAATACTACCGGGACGTATGGCGTACGCAATTCAGACGAGGCGAGGAGAGGAGTTAAACCGGCTCTATCCAGAAGACTTGCCCGTTCACGAGTGGTACCGCTTCGTTCTGTCCTATCCGCCGCATCTCGTGCGTGATTACCTGAAGCGTTTCGGGTTGGAGCCGGATCAGACGGTATTGGATCCCTTCTGTGGCACCGGAACGACGCTGGTGGAGTGCAAGAAGGTGGGCGTCCCCAGCGTCGGACTGGAAGCAAACCCGGTGGTGGAGTTCGCCGCCAGAACCAAGACCCGGTGGGACGTTGACCCTGATGGGTTAATGTCGCACGCCAGGGAAATAGCCGATACGACGCGACACATATTGTCGCGTGAAGGGGTCGAAGACGAGCCTTTCTTCCAGATTCCGCCCCCTGACGACGAAATCTCTCTGCAATCGCTAAGCCCCGAACAGGAGCGACTCGTAATCACGAACTCTATCAGTTCCAGACCCCTCCATAAGGTCTTGCGCTTGCTCGAAGTGATGGAGGGGAGGAGGGAGGATGCGGTTTACGACTATGAACGGCTTGCCCTCGCGAAGCAATTGGTCTATTCGATAAGCAACCTCCGCTTTGGACCGGAGGTTGGTGTGGGGAAGCAGAAGGAGGATGCGCCGGTCGTCGGCCCCTGGCTCCTCGGGGTTCGCAACATGTCGGACGACCTGCGGGGGGTCGGGGACCGAAAGCGGGTTCCCACCAAGGTGCACCTGGCCGATGCGCGCGGGCTCTCTGAAGTTCTCGAACCTGGGTCGATTGACGCTGTCATTACTTCACCACCTTACCCGAACGAGAAGGACTATACCCGTACCACCCGGCTGGAATCCGTGCTGCTCGGCTTCTTGAATAGCCGTGACGACTTAAGGCAACATAAGCGGAATCTGCTTCGGTCGAATACGAGGACGGTATACAAGAAAGATGAGGATGAGCAATGGGTGGTCAGGAATGCAACGGTACAGGCACTGGCCGATGCCATAGAGACGCGCAGGCTGGAATTGGGTAAAACGTCGGGATTTGAACGGTTGTACGCTCGAGTGGTCCGCCTCTACTTTGGGGGCATGGCGCGGCATCTGGAAGAACTTAAACGAGTTCTGAGGCCAGGGGCACAACTGGCCTATGTGGTAGGGGACCAGGCTTCCTACTTTCGTGTGCTCATTCGGACGGGAGAGGTTCTGGCAGAGATAGCAGAGAGTCTCGGGTACGAAGTGGTTGGCATCGACCTGTTCCGCACGCGGTTCTCCACTGCGACCCAGCAGCAGCTTCGAGAAGAAGTCGTGTTGCTCCGCTGGAATTGAGCCCCAACCTACCTTTCCAATGGCCGAGACGAACAGTACAAGATACGCTCAGATCATCGAGCGCATCTTCTTTGCCCATTTTCACCAGGGAGCCGAGGAAGTCCCGTTCGACCGCTCAGAAATAGTTGGTGCGGCCAGCGATCTGAACGTACGGTTGCCGAAGAACCTCGGCGATGTAGTCTACTCCTTCAAATACCGTACGCCGCTACCTGAATCAGTCGTCGCAAGTGCGCCTTCTGGAAAAGAGTGGGTCATCGTTAACAGGGGCAAGGCAAAGTATGCATTCGTAGCTAGGCGGACTGCCCGCATCCAGCCGGACAGCATGCTGGTGGTCACAAAGATCCCCGACGCGACACCTGGGATCGTCTCAATGTATGCCTTGAGCGACGAGCAGGCACTACTGGCAAAGCTCCGATACAACCGGCTTCTGGAGATCTTCAGCGGAGTCGCCTGTTATTCGCTTCAAAGCCATCTGAGGACCACGGTCCCCGGCATGGGACAGGTTGAAACCGACGAGTTGTACGTCGGGGTAGATAAGCGAGGGGCGCACTACGTTTTCCCGGTGCAGGCGAAAGGCGGATCGGACGAGTTGGGCGTCGTTCAAATCGAGCAGGACATAGCCCTGTGTCGCGATAAGTTTCCGTCGCTCATCTGCAGGTCTATAGCTGCTCAGTTTATGCCCGGTGGGGTCATTGCGATGTTTGAACTGGAAATTGAGAACGACGAGGTCCGCAAAGTGGCTGAACGGCATTACCAACTGGTACCGCCGGATGAGTTGAGCGAAGAGGAGTTGCTGCGCTACCGTACTCGTTCCGAAGCAGAGTAGGGTACCCACTGATCTTCGCCGATAGCGCTGGACCTGGTGTTTTCTGCTATTGCCGACAGCTCATCAAATGCAACGGTGCCGATGCCCAAGCGCTACACGGTAAGGGAAATGGTGAAACTGATCGAGGCAGAGGGCTGGTACCGCGTTAGACAGAAGGGGAGCCACCTTCAATTCCAGCATGCTACACGCCGGGGCATCGTGACGATACCCGGCAAGCCCGGAGACACACTGAAACCTGGAACTGCAACAGCATTCTCAGGCAAGCGGGACTCAAATAGAGACCAGAACGCGCCGGAGGTCACACGAAATGCGACGGTATCTCGTAATCATCGAACCGCCTGATTTTGAGGGGGATAACTTCTCCGCGTACGTACCCGATCTGCCGGGCTGTGCGGCTACCGGAGGCACCGAGTCGGAGGTGATTGAGCAGATGATGGAAGCCATTGAGTTCCATCTGGAAGGCATGGCAGCCGACGGGGAGGCCATTCCAGAAGGAACGTCCCGCTCCGTCGAGGTGGCTGTCCGTGAGCCGGGCGTACAGCGCAGCGCCGCTTGACAGGTTGCGGGCTCACCCCACACCTCCCGCCGCCTCCACCTCCGCCGCAAACGGCCACCGGTTCTCCCGCCACGTCCAGACCAGGAAGAACACCGCCCCGAGCGCCAGCGTTCCGAGTCCTAGCAGGATCAGCCGCCAGTCGGTCGTCGCAAAGACGAAGATCCAGCCCGCCAGCGCGATCAGGTTGGGGATAGGATAGAGCCAGATCCGGTAAGGACGTTTCAGTTCCGGCGCGCGCCGCCGCAAGGCCGTCACCGCAAAGATCTGCCCGATGAACTGAATCAGGATGCGCGTCGTGATGAGGGCGTCGATCACCACGCCCAGCGACATGAAGCTGCAAAAGATGGCGACCATGCCGATGACCACCAGCGACACGTTCGGAAAGTTTTTCTTCGGGTGCAGGCGGCCGAAGACCTTGAAGAAGTTGCCGTCCTTCGCGGCGGCGTACGGGATGCGCGAATACCCCAGCAGGAGCGCGAACACCGAGCCGAACGCCGTCCACAGCACCATCACGGTAAAGACGGTCGCCACCCCGGAGCCGTAGATGCGTTCCATGAAAATGGACGCGATGAAATTGGCAGCGACGTTGCCCTCCGCAGGCACGAACTCGCGCCAGGGCACCACGCCGATGAAGGAGAGGTTCATCGCGAAGTAGATGAACGCCACGGCGATCACGCTGATGAAAATGGAGCGGGGGATGACCCTTCCGGGGTCCTTGACCTCGTCGCCGAGGTAGCAGATGTCGTAATACCCCAGGTAGTCGTACACCCCGATGCGCGCGGCGGCGCCGAGGCCGAACAGAAAGCCGATGGAGAAATTGAAGGCCCCCGGTGGGAAGTCGAAAGCCTTCGCGGGGTCGAAGTGGAAGGCGCCGGTGAAGATGACTGCCATCGTGGTGAGCAGCGTGCCGATCCAGAGGCTCACGGTGATGGTGCCGATGGAGTCGATCCGCCGGTAGAGCAGGGCGATGTTCACCAGCCCCACCGCCCCGGCCAGGAGCTTCATGTTCAGATCGGTGAGCCCCGGCCAGATGTAGCTCGCGTAATGGGCGAAGCCGATGTAGCCGGAGGCGATCTCCAGCGGACCGCTCAGGATGAACGACCAGATAAACAGGAATGCCGTCATCCGCCCCATCCGCCGCCGCCCGAAGGCGTCGCGCAGGTATACGTAGCTGCCTCCCGAGCCGGGGAGCGCGGCCCCCAACTCGCTCCAGATCATCCCGTCCGAAAGGGCGATCACCATCGCCACCACCCACCCGAGCATGGCCTGGGGACCGCCCATCGCCGACATCAGCAGGGGGATGGTAATGAACGGCCCGACACCGATCATGTTGGACATGTTCAGCGCGGTCGCCTGCAACAACCCGAAACGACGGTGCAAATGCGGCTGGTCAGTCGAAGCCATGGTTAATGTTTGGTGTCAAACAGATAAATTACTGATCTCCTCCTGTCGCTCCGCTTTCTCCTGCTGTCCCCACTTCCCTCCTCGTCATCCTCGCGAAGGCGGACACGAGCGCAGCGACTGACGAAGTAAATCCAGGCAGCACAGCCATTCAGGTTGGCAAGATCGCCCCTGCCAGCAATACTTGAAGGCCGGGTCGATCATCACGGCAAATAAAACCGGTACGCGTTGGTATCTCGCTGCTCGAATCCCAATCGAAGGTACAACCGGTTCGCCGCCTCGCGCGAAGGCCGGGAGGTGAGGTCCACCTGCCGCGCCCCCATCTCCCTGGCCGCCTCAAGCGCATTCCGCACCAGCGCCTCCCCGACACCCTGGCCGCGCGCCGCCGCGTCCACCACCACGTCCTCGATCCACACGCGCACGTTCGTCGGGATGGGATAAAATGCCAGTGTGAGCGTGCCCAGGATCGTCCCGTCATCCCCTCGGGCCACGAACAGGCGTGTCGAGTTGCTGGCCACGATCCCTTCCAGGTGCGCCCGTGATGGGGCCGCCGCCCCCGGCGCCAGTTGCGGGGCCAGCCGTGCAAAGGCCGCTTCGATCTCGTCGGTGATGTCCGTTACTTCGTCTACCATCATGGACTCCTGTACGTGGCACGGTGCTGGATGAGCGTACGCGCAGTGCTGAAAGAAAGGAGTTCGCGGCATAACCCACAACATGACGCCCCCTTATCTTCACGTGTCAGGCGGCCGCCGCCGAAAACAGCCCCGCCCAGGTTCCGCCAAACTCCGCCCCGGACCCGATCTGCAATCCCCGGCGTCTTCCTTCCTCCATTCGCCCTTTCGCCCTGGCCACTCCCTCACTCCCTCACTCCCTCACTCCCTCACTCACTCCCGAACCCACCCCCATGCCCGCTCCCTCGCTGCATGACGACGGCAGCACCGTCACCCTGGATCTCCACGGCCTGCGCGTCGACGAGGCGCTCCACGTGACGCAGGCCCTGGTCCGCGAAGCCGCCCGGCGGGGCCGCAGCACCGTCAGGCTCATCCACGGCGCATCCACGAGCAGCACCCTCTACCGCAATCGCACCATCAAGCACGAACTGGAATCCCTGCTCGACACAGGAGCCATGAAGTCCTTCGTCACGAGCGTCTGGAAGGCCGAAGGGCACCTCCTCCTCAGCCTCACGCTCTCGGGCACAGCCGACCCTACCCCGATACGACCGGCCGACATCTCCCGGTAAAGCCCCTCACTATTTTGAATCACCGCTTTCACCAGGACAGGCTTTGGATTCGCCGACACCCCAAACCCCCAATCCTCCCTCTTCTCCTCCTCTCCTCCTTTCTTCCTTTCCTCCTTTCTTCCTTTCCCCCTTTCTCCCTCTCCCCCTTTCCCACACACTCCCACAGAGCTTGTCACAGTACCGCAATAAGCCATACCCTCAGAGAAAACAATCCAATCACTCCTTGTCCCCATGCACTTGAAACGCCATATTTTAAGTCGATATTAATCCTATAGGATGTTGGAGCGGTCGGCCTGAACGGGCGAACCTGGGCCGGGAACCGGCGTAAGAACATTACGAAGCGCTAGAGCACCATCACTGGAGCATCCAGCCCATGAACGCACGCATCGGCATTACGACTTCCTTCGAGGAGGGAGAGCAGCGGCTCAACCACGCCTACGTGCGGGCCGTCGAAGCCGCGGGCGGGGTGCCGGTGATCGTTCCGATGCTGGCGTCGGACGCCGCCTACGCCACCTTCGTGCGGGAGATCGACGGGCTCGTCGTTACGGGCGGCCCGGCCGTCACAGACGGGCTCATCGGCGAGCTCCCGGCGGATATCGCGGAAACCGACCCCGTGCGGCGGGAGGCAGACGAGCGGCTGCTCCGCGTCTTCCTGGCCGAACACAAGCCCGTGCTGGGCATTTGCTACGGCATGCAGTTGCTCAACGCCCTGGCAGGGGGCACCCTCTACGCCGACGTACAGTACCAGATAGAGGGCGGCCTCGTCCACAGTAACAAACGGGGTGGGGAGGAGCACCCGGTACGCATCGTGTCAGGCTCCCATCTCCACACGATTTTGCAACGGAGCACAGTGGTCGTCAATACGCGCCACATTCAGGCCGTTGCTTCGCCGGGCGAGGGCTTTCACGTAGCCGCCACCGCGCCCGACGGCGTAATCGAGGCCATTGAGAGCGAAGGCGGCATAATCATTGGAGTACAATTTCATCCCGAGCGCATGGATGCCCTGCTGCCGCTCTTCCGAGACCTGGTGGAACGGTCCGCCCGGCATCGGATGGCCTCGGAAACGGCATTGGAAGATGTGTATGGCTTTTCACCTTGAGGGTAAATGAGAAACCCGGCGAGGAGCCGGGATTGGCTGGAAGAAAACGTTCACAGGTCATGGCGTACCCCCCGCCCGTGCCCATGATCGCTGCGACGCACGCTGCCGGTCTTGAACGTTTAGTTGTTTACGGAGTGCTGCACGACCGACATGCAAGATCAAGAACCACGTGAGAAAAGCTACGAATTGACAGACGACCCGTTGGCCGTGAGCCCGGCGCCGGCCGAGACCGCGGCCAGCCAACAGGTCGAGGCCGGAGCGTGGGACAGGCACCATCTCCTGCTCGCCACGTTGTCCGTCCTCGTCGTCCTGTTCGTTCTCGTCACGGTAACCGGACGGATCGATACGCTCGCGCATAACATCGCGAAAGGACTGGTGCATCCCGAGCCTGCCGTAGCCGACGTGGAGGAGCCCGCCGAACCCGACGACACCCCGCCCGCCACCACCTTCACGTTCAAGGATCTCGACATCCACCCGGACGTGGTGTATGCCTCCTACACCACCGGACCGCTGCTGGAGAGCGCCGCTACCGGCCGGAGCAAGATGATCCACGAGTTCCGTGACCTCATCGCCCTCTACCAGCAACGGCAGGGAGAAGACGACAACTTCACCATCCGCGTCATCGACAACCGCAGCAACAAGCTGCTCGAACTTTACGTCCTGGACAGGGAACGGGACGAGTACCACGAAACCGGGGACGCCGACTGGTACGCCGTCGACCAGATCCGCCGGCGCGAAACGCGGCGCCTCGTCGATAAGTACGCCGGCCGCGGTATCCCGCGTGGCGCCGTCACCGTAAAGTGGGGCAGGGCCGACCAGGTCAGGCAGGCCCGGAAGAAAGAACTGAATACCATCGAGTATGAGGTACGGCTGGCGCGCTTCCTGGGCATGAGCCTGCTGCCCACCGAGATCGGCACCGTGGAGACGTTCAACCAGGATCGTCTGGTCTCTTCTGTAGGCGCACGCAGCCGATACCAGATGATGCCCTACCTCCTCCGCCAGAACGGTATCCGCCACTACAGCCTCCGCACCGCTGCCGGCAACTCCATCCCGGTTTACGAGGAATGGAACCCGCTCCTGACGATGGAGCCTGCCTTTCTCACGCTCAAGGGCTACATCAATGCCGTCGGCCACGAAATTCCGGGCCTCTCGGCCTATCATACCGGGCCGGGCAACATCTTCATGGTCTACAGGACCTTCCTCTCCAACCACCGGAACACCGTTTCCCCCAACACTACGGTGATGGACGCCTACATGTGGGCGGTGACGGACGGCTTCGACACGGTTTCAAAAGGGACCAGCTTCGGGTCCTATTCGCGCGGGTACGTCGCCTCCGCCTACGGCTCGCTCCGGGCCATGGAGAATGAGCCCATCGATACGACCAACACGCTGCTGACCGAGCGCGTCCAGTTGAAGAACGGCAAGCAGGTCTTCCTCAGCCAGTTGCTCCGCACCCTCGGTAAACACATCGACGAGTTGAACCTGCGCGGGTTCGAGGGCGAATCGCTCTACAGCATCTTCCGCAAGATGAACCCCCACATCTCGCTGCCCGAGCCGGAGGACAGCCTGAGTGTGCCCATCCGCGGCGACGTCAACCTGACCGCCCGCGCCGACGGCGCAGACGTGCGGTTCTTCCTCCCGCTCGGTTCTGTGAAGGTGCTGAAGGAGGCCGGCATGGCGATCATCGATCCCGACGAGACCTTCGAGTTCAACCACAACACGTACACGGATCCCAGCCACGGGGTCAAAACCATGTGGGACCGGCAGTACGACGATCTCGTGAGGGACATCGGGCACTTCGGCTTCACTTCCGCCAACCGCGCCCGCCTGACCCGTCTGGCCGACAAGTTCGCCGAACTGGCCGCAATAAGCCCCTCGCACTACCGCGAGGATCAGATGGAGGTCATCAAACTGCACGAATGGCTCTGGGATACCGGACCGTGGGACGACATGGCCGCCGCCGTCGAAGCCCTCAGTGACCGCCTCCGCCCGCAAGACCAGCCCATCACCCCGCTCCCCACCACACCCTCCTCCGAATTCCTCAGCTCCCTCCGCTGAGCTTAGGATCTAATCTGGCTTTCCTGCACGAAAACGGCAGCCTCTAAAGTGCTTAGGGGCTGCCGTTTGTGTCAACTTCTATCTGCCGACCATGTGACCGTATGGAGAGTCACCGGTTCTCAGCTTGCGGAGCGGGACCAGCCTTGAACTTCAAAATGGTGTGATCCTTCCCCTTAATTGTCAGATGGCTCCCTTGGATGGAATAGGATTCAACCTTTGCCAGAGTAAGTATGTAATCCTGATATTTAGGGCAGTCGGGGCAGTAGATCCTGGTGCTTCCAACACCAGGCTGACCACCGTGACCATGGATCGACAAGCTGCCGCCCGAATCGGCCTCGTAAAGACCGAAATAGCTGTTGACCTTACCCCTTCCTTCGACGGAGCCGTCTGGCTTAAAGTGAAGCGTAATGTCTTCGGACCCTTTGCTCCACGTGCCGATGGAAGTCAAGTGCCAGGTCGTGTCCGTCAACTCGTGGTCAGGTGCAAACACGTTCACCAGGTTGCATCCAGCAAGATTTCCTAAGAACAAGAGAGCGGCAAGAGTAAATGTAACCTTCTTCATGGCTTGTCACCATTATGTAGTTGAACTTCAGGTATGCTACAGTGCAGTTTGGCGCTACTTGAGCAATACCATGCGTCCACTCTCGGTGAATTTGCCAGCTCTGAAGCGGTATACGTAAACGCCGCCGGGTAACCTATTAGCGTCGAAGCCCACGGTGTGGTGCCCTGCTTCCATCTGTCCATCGACTAACTGAGCAACCTTGCGTCCCATAAGGTCAAAAACCTCCAGTTGGACGTGGGTCGATTTCGGTAATGCGAAGCGAATCTCAGTTTGAGAATTGAAGGGATTTGGAAAGTTACCCTCTAGGCTGTAGCTCGTTGGCAAAACCGCGGCCTCCGCATTCGCCTTAGGCGTAGTTGTCGAGCTTGTCTTGAGTGCCGTTGTTAGATTCCCCCAAGGTGGTGACTCCTCCACGAGGACGCAATCCAGATTAGAGAAATCAGATTTCTGATTGGCGGTATCAACGGCGCGTGCCTTGTAGCAGTAATTGTCTTCCTCCTGACCGCTAGCTACGATAGTTGCTTGTGAATCTGTCCATGAAGTGACCGACGTACTTGCAAAAAAGTTCCACCCCTCCGGATAGGTCCGCCGCCAGACTTCGTAATGGTCTATGTTGCTACTGCTGCTGGCTGTCCACGCTATGTGGGGAAGGCAGCCGATGCAACCGCTTACAGTAAGATTTGTAGGGGCATATGGGCGTGTGTCATTTTTGCCGTTGAGGGTCGAGATGCCGGTGTTATCGGGGTCCAAATGATCCTTCAACCGTTCGGACGCCGTGCTGCCGTGATCCCATGATACTGAAAATCTCCCATACCAGTCTGGATTGTGTGGCACACTGCAAAAAGAACTACCGCCATGCAGTTGGCCGATGATCCTCTTGTTATTGTCGAATAATGGAGAACCTGAAGAACCGTCTTCTGTTATCCCAACATCCCAACGAACCTCCCAGTGAGTTGTACCACTCGACCCACCATTCTCCGTTATACTTGGAGAGTCATAGTCCAGTGAGATTTTCTTAATATCGCCCTGAGGATGGTGAATACTCGTGGTCGAGCTTGGAGTCGTGCCGGTAGCGGACCAGCCCGCATAATAAGCGTTGTATGATTTCCATACATCTCGAATCAGACTTACTAACGCGAAATCTGACGAGTCAAATCTTGCAACGAGACTGGCACCGACTATATACTCACTTAACGATCCGTTCTGATTAGTACAAGTGGGACTTTCATAATTAAAGTAAAATATCCAATTAGCTGTACCATATAGATCGGTATAACAATGATTCGCCGTCAGAATATAAGGAAAATGATCCTCTCGCTCATTATTAATAAGAGCACCAGAGCACGTACTCCCTTGCGTATCTTGGATTAATACAACAGACCGCTGTTGATCTCGGTAAGGAGCACCAACGGAACAATTTACGTTGACGTTGCAAGAAGCCGCGTCGCCATAGCTCTCGGTACTCCTATTGAAGCTATCACCTGTATTCTGCCCGAATACACCCCTGAAACCATGAATCAGGCGAGAGATTTGAATCCTGCTTTCTCCGAGCGCATAGGAAGGCTCTTGATACTCCAAGACAACGGTATTACCACCGATGATTCGGGTCGCGTATGAGCCACCATCCGGGTTGTTGTCTTCTGTGAGGGCGCCGACTACCGTACTCCGATCCTTGTTGTAGAGGAATAGCTTACCCCCGGGCGGGATGGCGAACTCGCTATAGACCAAACTAGTAGAGGTCGCTCCAGGACTGGTTATTTCCAGGCGCCACAGTCGGTCGCCATTTGGCAGGTCTTCCCAAGTACCGGCATTGTCCAAACCATAATCAATATCGACAGGAACTCCGTAGCGAAAGGGTATTTCAATACCTAGAACTTTCTTGGCCTGATCGGCAGCTAGCGTGGCTGCTATGTTGGGTTCGGGAAGTACAACTGGCTTAGGCTTTGTTGTAACAGGATTTGTGAAGCTATAGGGCGTTCCTCCCTTCGTGATCTGCGCGAAGAGAGCCTGGTTTACCCCCCCCACAAAATGGTCACAATCAAAGAGGCGCCCATGAAGGTAAAACGGCCGGTGTGTTTCGTAATATCCTGTTTCATCTCGCCCACCCCTTTGAAATTAAACATACAGGAAAATGGTCCGGCCTTAGTCGGTTGAAAAAAGACCCTTATAAAGCTCAAAGCTACTGCGCGTGGGCTTCGTCACCTCAGCGATCACCTGGATCACTGCACACACATGACAGTTGGAGAGCAGGTCTCGCTGCCAACACTGTTACCACTACCTTCCATCTCATGCAGCCAATGCAAATCTGACCGAATTGTCTGTTAAAATCAAGGCATTTCTCTGGTTCCTCCATCAGAAAGGAAGAGTGTCAACATAAACCGTTATATTCTAATAAGTTACACAAACAAATCGTTACATTTACTTCGCTCATCTTCATCTTGTGGGGGACAGCCCTCCGAGATCACTTTGAAAACCCACACTTCAATTACGCATTATTCATTACCCACTACCAGTTCTAACGAGTTCCCCCACCTGCAGCACCCCGCCCGTCACAACCGTAAAAACCGCCCCCCGGAACCGCTGCTGGCTGATCGCCGCGAAGGCCTCGGGGGACGTCCGATCCCGAAAAACCGTGCACGGACGGTGCTCTTGCGGGCTGCGCTCCAACAGCACCGTGCCCACTTCGACCCGGTCGCCCGGCTCCAGCACCCCGAGGTCGAACCCCTCCGTAATCAAGTTGTCGCCCACCACGATCGGGTCCACCCCCAGCGCCTGAAGCACCTCCAGGGACACCGACGTGACCTCACGGCCCGGCACCAGGCGCCCCTTGTAAAACGACTTCCGCTCATGGTCGCCAGTGAACCCCTTGCCGGGAACCGCCTGGACCTCCTCCCGCGAAACGTGCTCGCCGGGGGAGGGCGTTTCGACCAGCATTGCAACCCGCGCGTAATCTCCGTAGCGGACTGCAACGAGCCGGTCAACTAATTCC